>JBGTFK010000229.1:0-45165 GCA_041747305.1 Candidatus Nitrosocosmicus sp. | reverse complement strand
TAATTTGCTCTCTTTATTTTTTTGTATGATTTAAAAAAGTCGGCCAAAGTTCAGTTTATCTATTAAATCTAACTTAAAATATGATAGCAATAGACACAAGTGAATGCAGGCTTAACATAGTAAATAATGATTTTTACTCCGACATGATCCCGGGGTTGACACAAGCCTCAAAACAGTTATCGTCAAAGTACTTTTACGACAAAAAAGGTGACAATCTCTTTCAGGCCATTATGATGTCCCCGGATTATCACCATACCCGATGCGAAATAGAGATTTTTACCCAACAGGCTAAAAGGATTGTTGACAGCTTAATAACTCAGAACTCAATTATTGAATTAATTGAATTAGGGCCCGGCAATTGCGGTAAGTCAATTCATCTGATACATGCCCTTAGTGCTGCAAATGTATCCTTCAATTACGTGCCGATCGACATAAATGAAAATATAATTAGTAAATTATAATCATCCTTGACGGCTAAGGTTCAGGATTTGAGATTTAATGGATTGGTAGGCGATTACTTTGACACATTAGAGCTTCTAGCTTATTACCGGGTACACAGAGAGTTGTGATGAGTCTGGGAGGAAATATTGGCAATATGACAATAGCGGAAAGTAACCGGTTCTGCGAAAAGATATGTGATTATTTACAGGCGGTGATCAATGTATTATAGGATTTGATTTCGTCAAACATCCAGCTGTTATCAAACGTGCATACAATAACTGGGATGGTCTTATCAGGGCATTTAATCTAATCTTTTGAATAGAATTAACCGCGAATTGAAAGGAGATTTTAAGATTGGCCAGTTTGATCATATGCTATTACCATGATAGTAAATTATATCAATAACTCATGTTCTCTGGTATCTTAATACATATTACATAAAAAAAATTCATAGATTTTTATTTGGTTAGGGAACAACCAGTCGAACTACATTTTAATATTTATCTAAGTAATACGAACTATAAGACCAACTGAAAAAATGACCAAATAAACGAATCTAGAGTAAGAATGACCTACCGGAAAAAATTTAGACTCGTAATATATCTATTACTATACCCCTTGGACCTAAACTGAATAGTCGCTTTGGGACAGTCGAATGGAAGCCAAGATAAAAATATTAACTAGGAGGAGGTTGTATTAGCTGAAATTCGAAACAAGTCAACATGATAAATCGGACCAGTAGAACATATCATTTTATGTGTAAATTTAATGGACAATCATTTTATTATATTGTTATTTCCAGAATATACAATACCGCTATATCTCTATAATTTTCTAAGCGAAAGCCAATTTACTGATGAAATATTGCCAATTGGGTTATAAATACAATATATTAACTTTGACTAGAGACCGCAACAATACCCTTCAAATGGCATGTGAACCCGCTTACTATACGGATTCAAATCCCTTTCGGCCCACGTCAAATTTGACTAAAATATTGGGTTCAACGTTAGAACTGATGGAAAGATGTAACTCGCCACAGATTAGACGTTTGATGCTATGCTCTTGCTCAATAAATGAAAAAATCTCTACTTTTATCTTTCCGATTCTATAAGGTCAAAATTCCTAGTTTAGAATGATTGATGTTAATAACAGGAACTATCAAAATATCGTATCAATTATGAGGCGAGGAGATGAATATTGATTATGATGCAATAATTTCGCATAGATTCCGCGAAGATGTTGAATGAGGGATGCAGTAGATGAGTGATTATGCAGGGTTGAATTTATTATCACTAATTTTTAAAACTAAATATATGTTAAATACAAACAATAGGGATGCCCGATATCGAAATGACCGCCCAAGTTATTGGTTTAAATCCTGATTATGATCAATTTACAGGTGAACGGTATACACAGGTAACCTTCGCTCGAGAGGTTCCACTTCCTCAACCTACACCACCACCAACTGGTGTTCCAGGTCAAAGTGCTACAGCTTGGAAATATTTATTGCATTTATTCATTCCAAATGATAACTGGAGTGATCAGTTTAAAATGTGGCAGAAATATAGTCTTACTATTAAAGATACTGGAGAAATGGCACTAAAACCTGAATGATTATTATATTGCACCCTCAAACTTCAGTGTTCAATAATATGCAAGGGAGTCCTAACTTATCTCGTGATTCTAAGATGACTTCCTTTACTCAAAATGCGACTTTATTACCACCACAAGAGATAAAATATAAACCTAAAATTTCGATACCAAAGCAAACAACAACTTCATCTTCCAACGGGATCGATGTAAAGATAAAGATTTCATATTTAAAAAGAATCAATGAATTATTCCAACATTTGTCCAGATTGGAATCTCGAGGTGTATTGAAAAAAGATGATGCAGACGAAATAATGTTACAATTTAAACTGCTACAAGTCCATAGAAATAGACTTCCTCTACACCAGGGGGAAGTGGTGGTAGTTTGTAATGGTGAATTATTTTTTGGAAAGGATTTGATGACAACAGTAAAAAAAGTGAGAGAAAAATATGGACGAAAACCTCACTATTCCGAAACTATACAACTGATTGAATATACATCCTTTTACGATAATCATGCAAGTCTTCCTGAAAAATAATATTCTTTATACAAAATTAAGGATTTATTCTACGATATTACAATGGATTAGAGATTATGAAATGATTGTCGATACAGGGGCTTTTAACACCGCCATCCCAGAAAATGAAATAATAAAACCATTCAACGGAGGAACCAATTTGTTATTTATCGGCATTCATTATGCTACTGGCGTAGGATTCTCTGGTGACCTAGATATGTATGAAGCAAACTTGTTGGTAGGCGAAGACATGTACGAAAAATGTCCTATTATCGCGATACCCAATAGACAATTCTTGTTAGGTCGAGAAATAATAAGTCAGTATAAATGGGAAATAGATTACAGAGCACAGAGTGTTAAGACTATAAAAAACTAGTCCACTTGTAATGTGGTAATACATTCATCTAATTTATTTTTATACATATCGTCTAACAAATTCATACAAGTTGTATAGAGAAACAAAATATGGAATTGGATTGTTCTTTAGGAAATATAATTAAAACGTATTTCAAGCGTGATAGGCTAGAACAAAAATATTTTATCAGTCTTTGAATGAGCTCCTAATTTTTATTTAATTTTTATTTAAATTACCTGGTCTTTTAAAAATAAACGAATTTAATTAGCCTAATTAATCCACCTAAAGCCAAATGGAGTTGACCAACTTTGACTAGTGATCAGAAATTTGTTACAAGATGGATTCGCGGCAAAAATGACATGGAACTTTGCATTTATAATGATCTATTCTAATTAAATTCAATCACAGCAATGTAGCTTACCTTAGGTGCGGGCCCGGAGGGGCTAATGCTGATATCGGTTCTTTAGAAGAGATTCTAGTATTAGATAGGAGAATATAATATTTAAATTTATTGAGAAAAAGCAAACCTGAAGATATCATAATACCATTCCTGTTGTTTAAAATAACCAAAAATATGTGAAAATTTTATGTCATCTTTAAACTCGTGATATATCAATTACTAAACCCTTTGGACCCGCAAATGAAAACAATTAAACGCTAGTAAAAGGAATAGCATATTCAAAGTTCATCCCATTTAGGTTATCATTTCTTTCTTGTCTTTAACCATACATGTTTGTTATATTTCATAATGAACGAAAGTATAACAAACTCTTTTCCATTTGGATTGTATCTGTAATTTTATACGACAATTGAGCCATTCTGATACTCAAAGTTAGTTTACCAAACGCAACTCAAATGAGAATGTGGCCCCCTGGCCATTATCATTGTTGTTACCCCAAATCTTTCCCTGATGCATTTCTATAACTTCCTTGCAAATATACAAACCCAAGCCCGTTCCGTAGAAGGATTTAGTTGCAAATTTGGTAAATAAACGAGAATTTATTTCTGGATTAATCCCCTCTCCATTGTCTTTAATTTGTACAACGACAAAGTTAGTATCATTCTCTATTCTTTTCTCTAATGATATTGATATCAAACCTACTTTGTCTAAAATGAAATTTACAGCATTGTCTATTAAATTGGTAATAACTTGAGTAATTCGATATCTGTCAGCATAGACCATGTACTTTTTATCAATACCGTCAAGTTGGAAATGTATTTTCTTACTAGATTTAGTATTAACAAATTTAATTTTGTCTAATACCAATTCAAAGGCTTTAATAACATCAAAAATCACAAGACCCAAATCAAATATTTCCTTTGTAAGAATAAGTTGACTGCCTTCCAACTTTGTTGCAGCCAATACGTTCTCACTTAGTGCCTGCAATTTCTTAGCATTATACAAGACAACATCAAGTAATTCCCGGTGCCCCTCATCATTTAGGTTGTCAATCACATGCTTAGTCAATCCGATTATCGGTGTCAGTGGCGTTCTAAGTTCGTGTGCTACCGCATCAATG
Organism: Candidatus Nitrosocosmicus sp.; assembly: GCA_041747305.1. Taxonomy (GTDB): domain Archaea; phylum Thermoproteota; class Nitrososphaeria; order Nitrososphaerales; family Nitrososphaeraceae; genus Nitrosocosmicus. The sequence continues at coordinate 40,738 of JBGTFK010000229.1, read as the reverse complement.
AACTCCTTTTGCACTCTATCGTGGACTTGTAATTGTCCATATAGATCCGTCTGATTCCAGAGGGCATCAAATAATACTGTATAGGTCAAAACTGTAGGTGTGCTATTAGAATAAGTCGCCTGTCCTATTGCTTCAGCAATAGTTCTTTTGGTATCATCCTTTAACTCTACCACTAATGAAAATTTTCTATCGACTACCAAAATTGTTACCCGTATTATTGGTTCTATGAATCTATAATCAAAATTGAGATTATGAGATAATTCATTGAGTAATGCTTCGGTATTCTGACTCTTTGGTGTAAGCATTCTTATTTTTATATGTGGGTTAGTAAGCCCAACCTCTTTGAGAATTGCAAATGAACCAGTATTTTTTTGTCTTTCAAAAGCATTCGCAGAAGAAAATACGACTAAAATCTCTTTGTTAGCAGACCTCAAAAGTTCAACGACTTTATTTTGCAATAGTACAGGATCGCGTATGGACTCGATAACTTCAGGAGCCATTCCTTGCTCAATCTCTTTTATTTTACTAATTGCAGAGACAGAGTTTTTCCAAAATGTATCAAAAATATATTGACCTTGCTCAACAATTGGTTTTAAATTAGTATAATAAAGTTCGGTTACTGGTTGATTAGTCTCTAGAACCGATGCCGAAACATATTCAGATCGATTGACAGCGATACCTCCTTTCATGCCCTCGATGTGTCTCATTTCAGTTACTAATTTGAGTATTTCCTTACAGAATCCGATATTGTCTCGTGTAACTTCTGTTATATATCTTATCTTGCAACCCCTCTTTAAGAGACGTTTATATGCTTCATTGTAAATTGGAGTGTTGATTAGTATTGATGGGGCATGCAAGTCAAATATCACATCAAGTTCTGCTTTGGTATTTTGTATAAAAGCATTAATTTTTTCCATAATAGAGTCTATTCCGTATATAATCTCTGTTTTATTGTTATTTGATGCGTTATCGGTTAAGGCTAATCGTAAATATTATTTTGATAATTATATTTAAGCGTACGCATAATTCATCGTGTCATATTCCGTGAATAATCTATTAAACCAAATAAATAAAACACCAAAAAAACTATAGAAAAAAAGTACAGTTTCTACATAACGTTTCTACATAACATTTCAATCCATTTTTTCATTCCAATCTTGTAAATGAATAATATGAGCAATTACAAAGAAAGATAGTACGTATTTTATACTTTATTGTCTTTTAGATCACTTTCTTTAGAATTCTAACAAAAATGCATTTTAAAATTTGTGAAGTGATTTCAAATAATAAAGGTTACTACAAAGAAGTTTTTGACTATTGCATATTGGCCAAAAATAAGATAAGAGCATACAGACAGTATAACATTATGTGACTTTAGAGGTTAAAAAGATCCAAGAATCTGGTATTAATCCTCTGGAACTCTTTACATATGCTTTAAAATCCCCTGAATCACAAAGGCAGTATCCACGAAGGTTTAAGATGTTTCTGGATTTCCTTGAATTGGGAGTTAATAATATCGAGGAACAATCAAAGATTTTTTTACAAGAAGGGAAGATCAATCCAATGTGGGCATAAGAAATGCTCATGAAATTTTGCAATTATCAAAAGAAACGAGTTATTAATGGTGAGATTTCAGAATCTACAATTCCTAATTACTTTAAAGCCACCAAACTCTTCTGCGACATGAACAATTTGATTCTCAATTGGAAAAAAATATCGAAAGGCGTTCCTACGGGTAGAAAATCTGCTAACGATAGAGCCCCTATAAGAGAAGAAATTATAAAATTAATCAATTATCCAGATAGAAGAATTAATGCAATTATTTATACAATGGTATCTTCAGGTATAAGAATCGGCGCGTGGGATTATTTAAAATGGAAACACGTAACACCTTATACCGATAAGGATAATATTATTGCAGCAAAGATTCTCGTATACGCAGGTGAACTAGAAGAATATTACACATTCATTACCCCTGAAGCATTTAACGCATTAAAGGACTGGATGGATTTTCGTTTCTTGTATGGGGAAAAGGTAACAGGAGAAAGTCCACTAATGAGAGACATTTGGCAAACGACAAATACTACCTATGGGGCAAATTTTGGGTTGGCAACGGTTCCTCAAAAACTTGATAGTAGAGGAATCCATAAACTACTCTATAGGGCTTTATGGTCACAAGGCCTAAGGACAAAATTAGCGGAAGGTCAAAAAAGGCATGAATTTAAGGCAGCCCATGGATTTAGAAAGTTCTTTAAAACTCATGCGGAGCAAGTAATGAGACCCATTAACGTAGAAATTTTAATGGGTCACAGCATAGGGATATCAGACTCCTATTATAAACCCAAAGAAAGCGAGGTATTGAAAGATTATTTGAATGCTATAGAATTGCTAACTATACATCAGGAGAAGAATACTCTATCAAAGGAAATAAAGGATCTTAAGGAAAAAAACATGAATAGCGAATATATCATAAAGGGTAAAATGCAAGAAAAAGATGAAGAAATAACTCAGTTAAAAAAGATCATGAATTAACAATCGATAACTTTGCCGCTTTAAACGATAAGGTTTCAAAACTCATCGAGGAAATCGAATTGATGAAGAAATAATATCGTCATAAAGTTTATTTCACTCATTTATCTAATTTCCCTATTGGAACTAAGGTGTGATTGTCTTTGGTGACTCCAAAAGATCTTCATCCTAGATATATCAGTAAAAATTTTTTCTAGAATGAATTCCTTGGGAAAGTTATATTCATCAAGTATTTGGAACATTCTGATCCTTCCTTCACCTGTTGGATCTAAAAGAAAAGATTGAATTTGCTTCAAATATTCCAGATCTATAATGTTTGAATCCAAAATCTCTTTCCTAGTTAAAGAGTGAGATTTCTTTTTTGAAGAATTATCAGAAGTATAGTGACACATTCTAAAATTATATTTCTTTTAAATAATATTTAGCATCGTTTCCTTTTCTACTAAATTTGAATTTTATTTATTTAATTACTATCTATTAAATACTTAAGAGCAACCCAACTATAGGAGTTTTATGAAATACATAACAACATTTTCTTCAACATTTCTCGTTTTATTTATCGCAATGATTTTTGTAGGTAGTTTTACTATTTCAAGCACAAATTTTGTTGTAGTTTATGCAACGACCTCTCTAGGTCAGTCCATTCAACAAGGACAGCAGGACTTGCAAGCAACCATAAATAACGAGGTTCAGCAAACGATTACTGAAACCATTGACAGTATTAATTCTGTTGATAATAATTCAAATATTAACAATTCTACAGCTACCATAGATAATAATACTCAATCAAATAGCATATCTTTATCATTGTCATCATCTTTTCAAGATAAAGTTAGTGAAATAGATAACTTACCAACCCAAAAGGTAACGGTAGATGATATTGATATAGCCTACAAGCAAATAGGCCAAGGTAACAATACAATTGTTCTAATCACAGGATTAGGCGGTACTATGGACATGTGGAGTCCATACCTGTTAAATAATTTGACTAATGCTCCAAACGACTATAAAGTGATTATTTTTGATAATAGGGGTGCTGGCGAATCTACTATAGGGACCAAGGAATTTTCAATTAATCAATTTGCAAATGATACACTAGGATTTATGAATGCATTAGGGATTGACAAACCCGATATCCTTGGATGGTCTATGGGGGCTTTTATCGCACAACAAGTAGCAGCACTACATTCAGATAGGGTTAATAGTCTTATCTTGTATGCTTCAAGCTGTGGCGGTCCTGAGGCAGTCCCACCTACTTCTGAAGTAATCCAAACGTTTAACAACACTTCTCTAACGACTGAACAAATAGCTCAGAAATCCCTCGAATTGATGTTTCCTACTTCCTGGTTTGAAGCAAACCCTAATTACCTGAACTACATCCCAATCCCGACTGAATTCGTATCTCCTGAAGTAACGGAATTGCAAACAAAAGCATTGGAAAACTGGAGTGGTAATTGTCAGATTCTTGGTAATATTACTTCGCCCACTTTAGCCATCGTTGGGACTCATGATTATTTTACTCCATCAGCAAATTCAATTAACATAGTCGAGGAAGTTCCTGGAGCATGGCTAATTCAGATAAAAGACTCGGGTCATGGATTGGTGTATCAGTATCCGGAGATATTCAATGAAGCAGTACTTTCATTCTTAAATATCCAAGATATACAAAGAGGTAACAGTAGCAGTGATGCAGCTACGAGGTAATAACTTATAAGAAATATTTCAAACTCCTTTCTTAGTTTATTTAAAGATAGGAACAATTAGCTAATAGTATCCCAAACTCTATCCTTTAACGAATTTAAGATTAACAATCTAGATTTTAAGAATAAGGGAGATTTGAAGTAAATTTCAGGCTATTTCACATATAGCATCTGAAGATTCACAGACTATGATTATGTTCGAGAACTATCCGTCACATAAGTGGGAATCGTTAGAAAACGGGCCTTGCATTAGCGACGTGGTGAAGGATTAGAGATGCAAGACCCGAAGTCAACTTTCGGGACCTAAAGTTAACCTTGACTATCTTGACAAGTTTAAAAACACATTCTATCGTTAACTAGGTTTTGCCATGGTTACTTTCTATCTAAACAACCTTTCTAAAAAATCAATTTAGTGTATACGTAAAAAGGAATGTACTCAATCTTTATTTTTAGCCTTGATATGCCTTTTGATCCTAGTCCATGCTTGTCTAGTTCTATAATCCGTAGCCCGAATATCTGACATCTTGAGTCTGCCATATCGTTCAAATTCCCTGGCAAATGAAGTTTGTATTCTATTTAGAACCTCTTGTCTATCAGTTCCTACAATCACAGATTCAGTATTGTTAATTGCATCATCGTCGAAAATCTCTTCTGCAGGGATCTTGATTATCCCTAAATGAATATCGATAGGAATAGGAATAAATTCATATTTATCAATTGGGTCTGGTTGAAATAGGAACTTCGGCATACTTCAATAATTCCAATGAGATATTAAGACTTTGGTAACCAGTATTAAAAGTTATTTGATAAACATAGAAGGAGAGCTAAGGATTATCGAAACATCTTGCAAAAGCTTGAACAAAGACTGTATCCTCTGCAACTAGTTCGCCCGCTACAAATACTCTATATTGATCACCAGTAATCTGCTCGTTAATAACTCGAAGAGCTTTTCCGGCTTGAGAATTGCTGGCGGTATAGTAACCTGAAATAATAGTATCGCCTTCATCGCATGTAGCCCTAGATTCTTGCCCACCAATTCCCTGAATAGGAATTCCATTAACCTGATAAATTTTACCAGCGACAGATTGTGGTCCTGCTGGACCCTGAGCCCCAGTTGCTCCGGTGTCACCCTGCGGTCCTTCAGGTCCTTGAGGTCCAATTGCTCCCATTGGTCCCTGAGGTCCTTCCGATCCCATTGGTCCAGCCGCTCCAGTATCACCTTTTTCACCCTGCTGGCCTGGTGGCCCTCTTTCACCCGTGGCTCCAGGCGGGCCTTGAGGTCCTTGATCTCCTTGTGGGCCAGGAATTCCAGTTCCACTAAGTTCTGAAGATAAATTATTACAACTTAACGATGTGCTTTCTCCAGAAACACACATGCTATTCTGGTCCGTTTCTTGAGAGCTGTTTTCTGATTGAGATGCTTCATTACCATCGCCCTTCTTGACCTAGTGTATTTCCGCTTTGAGCAAATACAAAATCAACCTTTGAAAAATCCATTGGGAATACTGCTATTGCTATACCCAAAATGGACAATACTGTAAATTTATAAACGGAATTCACAATGTGTATTTTTGGAATGATAAGATAAGTATTTTATAGAATTTATATGGATAAATTTAATTATTAAATTCTAGTTAAAATTATTAACCAGACCTTGAATAATTTGGGCTTTGGTTTATCTACTATGGTTATTTTGTTTTTCTCAATCCATGTCATTTAATGCCCACTACATCGTGGTACTATTTTCGGCTTATATTGTTAGTACTGGATTTCTCTTTTACTGGCAACTCATCGATTAATACTGCATCGATTTTGGCTCTCAATATTTTAAGATTCTCCCTATCAATCGCAAAACCAATTGTATCAACTTCTCCATTATCCATGTAGACATGCTTAGCCACAGAATACATATTTTCATATCCTGATTTACCATTATGTTTCTTTTCTAAATCCGTAACTGTTACTTCAATCTTATCTGCCATCGAGAACTAGAGATGAGAACCTCAAAACTCAAATATAATCCATACAAATTAAACGCAATCATAGTAAACTCTTATATGTTGTATGAGTAATGACTATGCAGAAATTCACTTATCCAGATATGTAAATGGTTATGTGTGGACAACCAGTATCCTATAATATTTATTAGCAATATGTTACTATTAAAAGTATTAAATAGGATCAAGCACCGTATAAGATCAAGAAAATGTCGTTTGATCACTCTCTCGTAATTGTTGTCAGGATCCAGTTTCAATAAGGATCTTTTTAATGGTTCAATCATAAGCGAATATGTTTTGTTTCTCTCAACCAGATTATTGATAGACTCCTGTTGTGGTAAAGAACCATGTTTTCTGAGATTGCAATCACGACATGTTAAAACTAAATTCCATAACTCATCTTCAAATTTATAGGACCACGGTATAAAATGATCCACGTCTTGGCAATAAAACAATAATAACTTCTGAAGAACGTTTATCAAAAAGATCATTATTTCACAGAGTAATAATATAGTCAAACCCACGACTATAAGGGATGGATTTAAAAAAGAACAAAGGGACCAGCATATAATGATAAATTGATCGCGATATTGTTTTACGTTCTAGTCGAATTCGATGTCAAATTCTACTGTATTGTTTTCAGAAAATTGTATTGGATCATCACCATTATTCCATAGCACGATTCCATTCACATTGTTAATCGTTTTAGAATCGCCTGTTTCTAAATCTAGTCCTTCTTGAGTTTCTAAAATAGTTGCTTCATAAAGTGAATTATTTGAATTAGATTCTTGATCATCTAATGGTTCTAGTTCAACCTCTACTGCGTCAGACACACCGTCCTCGAAGTTTGCAGCCACCAGTTTGAGATCATCATCTTCAACAATGTTTAGTGTCAAAGAGGCCGAGTCTAATTCACAATCCTCAAAGTATGCAATAATCTGGACACGTTCAGAATCTAGTTGGCCAGGAAATAGGTCTACGGTATCAGAGATATCATCGCAAGAATCCTGTGAAGCCCTGATGACATCTGATTCATTGTTATTTCCATTTCCATCATCATCACCATTATCATTCGTTTCGCAACCTATACCGTCATCGTCATTTCCATCAAAACCGTGTGGGTCGGGTTGATTTACCTTGAAGTTATGATATGGAATCTCATTATCTTGCAGGTCTCCATCTTGGTTGCAATCTAGATCAGGGGGAGGGGACGGAATGCAATTATCTGGATATGAAGGATCACATTCTTGTAAATTGCAATCAGGGTCGTCAGAGTCTGTTAGGCCATCACTATCATCATCTCTATTGTTATCGCATTCTTGTGGCGTTTCTACACATCCCTCAAGTCCAGGATTACCTTGACATAGTTCATCTTTATAACCGCAAGTCTCCCCATCGGGCCTAAATATCATACCGTCAGGACAGCCATCTGAATTCGGAATACATCTTCCAGTTTCGTCGTCATCAACAGTATGATATCCATCTGGACATCCACCTTCAGGAACGCATTGTTCATCCTCATTTTGAAAGAAGCCATCAGGACATTCTCCATCAACGGAAGCACATTTCGGTAAATCAGGATTAAACAAGCAATCCCCATCAGGGCCTTCATCATCATTCTGCGGAAGGGAGGTAGTATTTCCGTTACTACTGTCGGTTTTACTTTCACATCCTATACCATCGTTGTCTCCATCAAATCCGTTTGGTTCGTTGTTAGATACCATGAAATTACGATCAGAAATATCATCGCAATCTAGATCTTGTCCTCCATTATCATCATTTGATGAAGAGGACGAATTCTCCCCAGTATCAGTTAAAGTAACAGGATTTTGAATGGTTGACTGGTCTGTAGATATTGAAGATGATGTAAAGGATGGGTCTGTAATTGTTGAGGATGTAGAGTCTGTTGGGGGCGGTGGGGAGGATGCAAAGTCAGGATTATCACTTTCACTACTGCCATCACTTTCACTTTCACTACTGCCATCTCCATTTTGAGCATATGCCAATTGGAAGGATGAACGAGTCGGTGAATTTGAGAATGAATACATCATACTAGACATCACTGGAGCACCAAACATTGAAACAGATATTATGAGAATTAACGATAGTAATACTAATGATCTTACAGAGAATTTATGAATTATACCACCATTAGACATTCTTAGGTTACAAGGGTTGGGTAATCTCTAAATAAATCCGTTAAATAAATTTGTTATATATTAAACTTATGTAAGAATCGAATAATCTCTTCTTACCTATCTAAGTGTAAGCGTAGGAATTCTTTCAAAAATAATCTAAAAGAGGTAGTTTGATCATCCTCGCTTAATGAATAATAATCTTGTTCGGAACCATTGCATCAAAGAAATGCGTAACAAATTAAATTTGATTTTCAAGTTTCCTTAATTGAGCAACTCTATTATTGTGATTCTTTTACTATGTGGAATAAAAGATGAATTTATTCTCATCATACCATCTAACTAAGTCAACTATAACTATAGAATTAATAGATTTAATTTGGTTTGTTGCACGATTATTTTTTCGGTTATTTTTTAACTATTATTAACCTAAACAGTCGATTGATGAACAATAGTTAACACAATCGCAAGAAACATGTCTTAGATTAACTGTTTTTCGAATCATGCAACAAAGCAGATTTAATTATAAAAATAACTTTAATATTCACTTATCTCTTTTACAATAATTTGAGCAGAACCCTCATCTATAGTCCAAGGGTTCAAATCCCACTCCCGGCTCTATTTCTTAATAAAATTGCTTTTTTAGATAGCAAATCTTTTGTCATTTATCATGTTTGATACATCTTTCGGTCTGTGTATTGCTTCTTGTATGAGGTATTCAGGCAGTAATTTACTATCAAAATTTGCACCAAATTTGTATTGGATACCTTTCGCTCATTACTCTGCTTGCTCGCTAAAATCTAAAAATCATTCTTGGTAGGATTTCGGACTCGTAATATATCTATTACGAAACCTCTTGGACTACAATGTTAACAATACTTCACATATCTCGACACATATCGACATGTGGGGAGAATTATAGTTAAATGTTTTTTCAGTAAACTCTGCTATTTTATTATTATATTTGTTTTGGATTCAACATGATCTAAAAGATCATCTTTCACTGGTGGATCTATAATTTTACCTACAATATTAACAGGAGAATATGCCAATATTTTCCCATCTTTGCTTATGGGTGTTGGACCGAAGAATAAACATAATGCTTTGCCTTCAGGCCAATACGCAACATCCAATTCATTAACTTCCGTCTTTGCATTTTCTTCCTCTTTAACATCTATTTCTGTTGGATCGGTATAGAGTTCATCTCCCCACCTGTTAATTTTGACTTTAACTGGTATATGGTCAAGTATTGCTTGAAAAGTCATTGGAGATAGTGAACTGTCCAATTCTATTCTGATATTTTTATTATCAAGGTCGGAGAACACAGCAGCAATCATCTTTTTCATATACTAAATTAACTAACGCTTGAGTTATATTCAAATATACATCTTTATTAATTCTTCATTTGACAAAAATATTTTTTAAATTTTTTAAAAATATTAACTTGTCATTTTTACTTTGTAAATATTAGTGCCTAAAATGGTGTTGAGATTATCAATACTATCATTAAAACCATTGTAACCATGACGGTCTCCATAGACATCACTATATGATTGGTCAAGAAAAACCCAGTACACTGTTGGTTAGAAATTAATCTTTATTTTTCTAAGATGAATTTTAATTATGTTAGTTATCCTTCAATAAGTAGATTTAAAAATTTATACGACGTAGTTAATGAATTTGAGATCATATTTCTTTACATCCAGTAATTAAACATACTAAAAAAAGAGGTTCGTAAAAAGAGCGTTTCGTTTTTTATATTTCCTTCAAATAGTCTTTAGTATCTTCTGGAAACCAAAAAATTCCCAAGTTTGTTATGAGATTTTTTTGCGATCCAGTTTTATATACAAAATTCTCAAAATACATATGATTAAACAGGAAATATTTCGATGGAATGATACTATAATGGATGAGATCAATAATTTTCTACAGAGAGGAAATAAAAAGATAACTAATATTCAAGTGGTGAAAGATATTGATGCTGGAGTCACTGGAGTAAATTATATAGTCTTTTATGATGAGGGTGTTGATTTTACATTTTAATTTTCAATGTTGCATACAATTTTCACAATGAAAGTAAATTTTTCACAAATAGAAATAAAAAGACTGACATCATTATGTGATTACCAATCGCTATTCTTTAATTCTCTATGAACAAAACTATTAGGTTCATAATTGTTTTCATGGGAACTGTTTTTTCTCTTTTCATGATGGTTTTTGGATTGGCATACGTCTATTCTGCAGCGATTGGAACAAATAATCATAGGGATGAACCGCTGTATTTTTTAACTACAGGTTTTATGTGTCTAACAATAGCATCTACCTTTCTCTTCCTATCAGTGAAATTATATTATCATAGATAAAATTCATAACATATTTTCTAATTGTTTAAGAAATGCATACCTTAATTTGTCTACATTATCGCAGGGACAACCCAATCGATATAAAAATCAAGGTAAATAATACCTAATTCGTAAATAATTTAAGATCATTTCACGTATTATATTTACTTTTATAAAAGGCTGTAGGCTTTGGCGCAAGCCAATAAAGGTCTTGAGATAGCATAACAGATCTCAATACCAAGACCCAATACCTACAGATAATAAACTGTGAATGTATTTTTTACCCGAAATTACTTGTATTTCATACAGGGAAATCAAAATTCAAGAATTACTTTATTTATTTATTACATTATGAACTAATCAAAATATAGTTCGTCTGTATTTGATATACCTGTCAATTATTCAATAAAACAAAACTCATTACCGTCTAAAAATAAAGAAATGAAAAATGCGATACTACTAGTATCTAGGGATCTGTGGTATTAATGCACTTGGTTTTATCGTTTGATGCGGTTGAATTACCAAATTGCTCTTGCAGTACAATGGCTCCACCCCAAGAAGAAACCCCGAACCATCCAAGAAATTATACAGGATAAGTTAAGTATCTTAATTTGGATCTACAATCATTCTGATAATATGACTTTATATTTTCATATATTAATATACATTCATACAATTCGCTGATACCGTATTATTTTGATAAAGACGTAACTGGTCAAATACTTAAAAATCATTGATAGATGAATGGCGGGAACTTCTTTGGTATGGTTTGATGTCAATGTTGACTCCAACTATAAAAGAATCATGTCCTTGATTTTTTATTAGATTTTGAAACGTTCACCAATTCTAATAACTTTGGTTCGACAAGATTGAAGGCCTGAAATCCATTAACAAAAATTATTGCTTTTTTTTGTTCTAATTCCTTTAGAATCTCTTTTAATCTGTCCACAATTTCACTTTTGTCCGTTATCTCGGATTCAATGATGAAGCGTTCCAATAATTCGTCAAGGGACCAGGTATTTTTTTCTGGAATCACTACCGAACTTAGTTTACATAATTCAAAAATAACATCAAGGTCTTGATTACTTATCATAATCTTTGTATAATCAATATAGTTAATATCCCTGCTACAATCTCTCCTGCTACTGACATAGTTATTAGATGGGGGGCGCCCATCTCTTCAAAACCCATCTAACACGCAAATTATCGTATAGATAGAAGATAGAAAGTAAAAAAGAGGATCATTTTTCTGCTAAAATGTGTGCAACCGATGAAATAGTTCGATGCTTATCCATTTATGATATATGAGACAGGTCCTAACTGTATCTACTGTTGCGTTGATACTGTTTGGTCTTGTGAGTGTATACTGTTTATCGATATTATATCTTATTCCATATGTTAATTCCACTACTGATTATAACCATAATGAAAAACCCAATCTGTCTTACTATCCTGATAGAACAACTATTCCCGACAGTCAGATAGGTGTTACCACAGTAGAAATTGTAAAGGGTTTTAAGAATTCTTCTGGATTTTACAAGATAAATGGAACACTCAAAAATCAAGGCTCGGTTATCCTTTCAGATATCCAAGTTATAAAATATTATAAAATTCCTTCCTTAATAAATGATACTACTTTAATATGCTATGATCAAGATATTGTAAATTGTGAATACAAGTCAGCGAATAATAATCAGTTACCTCCAAAAAGTTTCTTTTTGACTATGCCGCCGTCACCGGATACAAACATTGGAAGTGATTGACGATTCTTGTTATATTGTAAATAATGTAGCACTTATGTGTTGCATACATTCGCTTTACCAATCCGTCCTGAATATCATAAGCAGAATCACAATAAAATAACAATTATATTAAATGCAAGAGCTATCAGTATATGACAAGAGTAAAATTCTATAGCAACCAACAACTATCAGATATTGAAAAAAGCATTAATGAATTTCTTAAAAGGGATGAGGTCAAACAGTTGGTTGACATAAAATTTAGTGCGGTTAATAAAGATGGTAATAACGAATATACGACTATAATTATATATGAAGAAAATATGAATCTAGGTAAGGAAGATCCTCAAATGTATGAATAGGGATATTTAATCGGTTTAAAATTTCAATATACATTTATAATTTAATGGTATCATCGTTAACATTTTACTATTAGAATATTATCTAGTGTATAAATCAAATATATTATAAATTCTACAGAATTATACAGTGGCTATATTAGTATCAAAAATATTGTTTTCTAGAGCAGACAATTATCTCTATTAAAATTCCTCTGGTATGACATTACATTTGATTTAGAATTGATTTAAATAAATAATCGATTTAAATAAATAATCTGCTAACAAATCAACCTAGAAATTCAATATTTAGAATATGTATTATATACTATAATATTTATGAGTAAATCATGAGTATCTCAAGTCTATTTATAGTTACCATTGCAATTACAACTGCAGTATTAGGTGTAGGGAGTCTGACAACTTCAATACAAGGACAAACGCCAACCACTTCAGATCTACCTATGACTACGATTAACGAAACAAATTCAAATTCAACAGTTGATGTCTTAAATAAAACCCTACCGGCTGAAAATGCAACCGATGTAATCCCTGTAGTTCCTATGTAAAAAAAACATATATACGAAATTTTTTTTGACCAGTCCATTCACTCCAAGTAACAATTCGTAAATTTGGTTTAGGTTCCTCATTAATTAAGGCCAGGTATTCAATAAGATGGCCATCTGAGTCTCGAAGAAGACCGAAGCAGGGGTATGAATGTATTAAAGTTGGATTATCTGTTTCTTCGTCAAAAATGTTTAAAGGTGTGATTCTTTTTGACCTTAAAACTCTAAGAATTTTGAACAGATCATTGCTGTTTACCTTAAACGCCATATGCCATTTTAAGCCATTTGGAGTATGCCCAGTTGCCGTAATCTATAATCCTTGCAAAATGGTAAATTTTTTCTTTATCATCCTTATTCTTTCTTCAACAATTTGAGCAGAACCCTCATCTATAGTCCAAGGGTTCAAATCCCACTCCCGGCTCTATTTCTTAATAAAATTGCTTTTTTAGATAGCAAATCTTTTGTCATTTATCATATTTGATACATCTTTCGGTCTGTGTATTGCTTCTTGTATGAGGTATTCAGGCAGTAGTTTACTATCAAAAATTGCAAATATTTCAGTAGAAAAATCCTAAATTTACACCATATTTGTATTACATACCTTTCGGCCCATTGAGGATATGATTTATTATATTTGTGATTTGTGATTTGTGATTTGTGATTTTAGTTTTTGTCACTAGAAAAATAGTTTGGTGATGTCATGTAAACTTTTAAGATTGTTCTCAATTGAATAGTCTCTTATGTACAATACAGATCTAATAATTCGACATTATCTATTCGTAAATGGCAATATTTCATAAAAGCACGATTGAAAATCTATCTATGCGAAAAAGAAAAAGCTAAAAAAGATTTATGATATGTGACTAACAGCTACCCTTTGCCCAACCTACTTTATATCCTTTAGCATAGTCCCCTGATCCTGGAGAGTATGAGTTACAATTATCATGGTCATACCATCCATCTTTACAACCTGTGATCCATGCATGAGGTTTTCCTTTCTGGTCGGCACAATAGTGTGAAACAGCATCTGCATTTTGATTCATTATCAATGGGGTTAAAGCCATTGAAGCGACTGCTAATGCAATCACTAATGAATTGATTTTAGTATTCATCAGATTTCTACTACTCACATGTTTATATAAACATATATCTAATATTCCAGAAAAAAAACATTCAAAGACTTTTATTTCCAAATGACGTCAATTACTAATGTAATTACTAAATCATATAGTTGTTACCTGATTAATAATTAGTTACAGTATGCAGACGTTGTAGGATAATAAACAACCATCCTATTCTTGTCAGAAAAGAATGTGTAGTTGTTACATGTCCTCGAACAAGAAATAATCTATAGGGAAGAAAACTAATAAATTCAAAAATAACACAAACAGCGCACTTTAATTTCTATTAACACTATCATCAATGTTACCTGTTGACTTTTATTTAATTTGACAACTTACACTAACAACTATCTCATATCTATTATGTTCCAATATTATATTTCCAAAAAATAATTCAAATTTCACCAGTGATTATATAGGAGGTTATTGACAATAATTGGATGACAATCAAAAATAACACAATGGCACTCAGTGCCATAGTTTTAGCAGTATGTAGTATATTAGCAATCGCATCAATTTCGAATACATCATTAGTATTTGCAAGCCATGATTTTGCTGCAAATCTCACCGGACAACAGGAAGTACCGCCAGTCGATACGCAAGTAACAGGAGAAGCAATATTCGTTCCAGTTATTCCTAGTAATGAAACAATTGATTTTTATGTGAACACCACCGCAATTCAGGGAGCAACGCAAGGACATATACATAGTGGAGCCCAAGGCGAAAATGGTCCAATCGTGGTAACCTTGTTTAATTATGATTCTCCCCGAGACTATGTTACTGAAAAACATAGATTTACTGCAAGTAACTTCGAAGGTCCAATGCAAGGAAAAATGATGGCTGATTTGATAAGTGCAATGGGAAATGGTACCACATATATTAGTATTCACACTCAACAAAACCCCGACGGTGAAATAAGAGGTCAAATAATGGGTACAGATTGAAAGTATGGCCTAATTGATAATAAATTTATCATTTTTTTTGGTTTTGATAGTCTAAGGGTTATGCGTTCCGAGTATGTCTTTAGATAGTCAGTTCAATCCTATCCTTTCCTTAATTACATGAGAAAGTTATGGGAAGTGGAGGTCAGATATTTTTGATAAAGTTTTACTTGAATCATATTGCTTTATTTTGATCCAAAAATGGTTATGACCAAATAAAAAGAAATGAAAGATTAATAGTCAATGAATAGTACAACTCTTAAATAATTTATCACGAAGTTGTTTTAATACGATGCAATATTCAGAGAGGTATAAGAAAATAATAGATGAATCCATTGAAGAATGCTATCGGTTATTTAACAGTGATTCGATCGAAAGCCTCATCAAACTTAACTCAAAATTAGATCTAATTATATCCTGTTCTAGACTCGAAGATCATCAAAATATCTGCTTACTTACTGAAAAGATAAAGTATATTGTTGACTCCTTAGTAACCGGTCATAAGATCAACTCAGACATCCGTTCTCTGGTCATGAAGTATCTATCGACTATAAAACAAGATTTGATATCACAAAATCATTCATTGGATCTTTCTTTGATTGATAATATCAAGAATAGTTATGACCAAATAAAAAGAAATGAAAGAGATTATATTTATACAAAGCGCCTAAATTGCCTATTAATATCCTCAGACAAATACCTTTGTGGAATCGTACTAAATGCAGTTGATGTATCTATTACTGTGGTTGTTTCAGAGGACTATCAAAAATCATTCGAAAGAGCTGAAAATGAACATTTTGACGTTATTATGTGCGACGTAGTAGGAATAGATCCTATTATCGATGATTTCATATTTACATTTTCTAAGAAGACACCAATTGCCATAATTTGTAGAACTAACAATATGCAGATAATATTAAACATTGCAAGATTTGGTATAAAATATGTTATAATGGGAGATGAATTAGGAATAAAATACTTGTCCAAATCGCTGCATGCGATTTATACAGAGTGGATAAAAGATATGAAAAAATTTTCTCTAAAGCCAGTTTTAGAGAATCCAAGCACTAAAATCATCTTTCGAGACATGTTGTTGACCGAATTGCCTATTTACCAAAAATTAAAAAGTTATTTCACAAATGAGATAGATGTTAATCCAGTAATCAAAGAGTCATACAACATCAAGGTAAATGAACTAGTAAAATCAAATTCAGACTTGATCGATCTGTTGGTAAGGGAGAAATATCTAACCAAAGAAAAAGTAAAACATTACATTACCTGTCCTAACTGTGAGTCGGTTGATTTGGATACTAGTTACAGTTGTCATAAATGCGGTAACAATCTGTTTGTTAAATATGATGAAGTTATCACCCATGATGAATGCGGGTATAAGGGACTCAAAAATACTTTTACAATAGGGGACAGATTTTACTGCCCAGGCTGCAAAGTTCGTTTTGTAGATTTAGAGGGCTGTACAAAAAGTTCATTTTATTTTTGTCAAAATTGCTTAAGATATTTTGAGGAACCAGATCTTAGTTATAAATGCAATTTTTGTGATTTTGGACCATTTCGACACATATCAAGTAATTTGAGGACTACTTATAAATATGAAATTAATTCACTACTTAAAAAAGAATTTAAGAAAAATTTCTTAATATTACAGAAATTGAGCGATTATTTGATCCAAGCAGGTTATGTCTTGTCTTTTAATGAAAAGTCTACCAAGAATACTACTTCCGAAATATTTTTTGACTTAATAGCACGAAGTAGAGATCAGACGGTAATCGTGATCATACTCAGTTCCGATCTTGAGTATAATATAGAACTACTCTACCATTTAGAACTTTTGAGGGGCGAGCAGAACAATTTTATTCCATTGGTCATCTCATTAGAGGAACCTAGTCATTTAATTTTCAACCTTTTGTCAAAATTCAATATTAACTTAATAATTTCTAGTGATGAGAACGAAATTCTTTCTAGATTCAAGAAATATTTTCACGGAAGGATTCAGGATATGGATAATAAAGATTAAGTAATGTTTTGGCATCAAGCATTTCTTGGGATATAACTTTTATTTTATGGATTCACAAATTAGGTCCTAGAGAATGTATAAAGAAATGATGTAATTGCTTATTCTCTGATTATACTATCACTCCCAATCCCTAATGCAATATTATATTTAGTAATGGTCTAGGGACCTCCAGTGAAAATGTATGCTATTAAATATAATCTAGAATTGATGATTGCTTTCCTTGTAGGACGAAGAATTGCAAGTTAAAGCATGTACGGAATTGACTGCGGTTCTTTGTTGACTGCCACAATAAAGAGACAAAACCCGTTAAATGAACAGAGCCATTCGCGAAGACAGTTAGTTAATTAGTTAATCATTTCTGCTGTGAATATTTACATAATAAATTCGTGTCATTATGGCAATTCCGAGTATCAGATATCCGACATTGAAGAAAAGGTCGGATAAATGGTCATCCTGGGAAAACTCAAATAAATCATTAAATCCAAAAATTACGTCTGCTAAGAAGAAGAAAAAACCGCAAGCTGAAATGAGTAACCAGGAGAGGTACTCTTTATTCAATGAAATCTCCTTTTCTCTAAAGTAGTATAGAACACCGCCTATGATAATAGACAAATCAAAGATCGGATAAGCAAAAACAAGTATCAGCTCAACAAAATCCCCTCTAAGTGAATACAAATTAAAAATGAAAACTGAAATATATAACACATAAAAAGCAAAAAGGAAAAAGGTGACGAGTAAGCTAACAAATATCTTTAGCTCAATTTTGTATGTTTTATTTAGTCTCCATAGTACTAAAATGAAAAAAATATACCCAGTAAGATAAAAGATATCAGCTATAGAAGGATACGGATCAGAATTAAAGATTCCACTAAAGTATCCGAACAATGCTTCCGCTGAAAACCAGCATACAAATGACAATAACAGAAATAATTGCATCCTATCCATTCGGAGTAATGAATTTCCGTTTCTCCGAATTAGGAAGAAAATTAAGTAAATAACAATTCCACTAGAAATTACGTTAGGAAGATTATAATAACCAAGATAAGATTCTGCAAAATAAAATAAAAAGGATATTGTCCCAAAGGCAACAAATACCAAAACTAGAGAATTCATAGATAAACTAAAGATAGAATTGAAAGGCAGAAATTATATGAATGCTATCTTACATATTACTTTTTATAAGATAATAATAAATGAAAAATATGTATATAGAAATCTATTTAATATTTCTAGTGTTGTCTGGATTTGAGTTATCACGAAAGTAGCAACCAATATTTTGATTTTGATTATACCATTAATCGTAGGATCAATAATTATTACCTCTATCCTTTCACTCCAAAACATATCTGGTGTTCGAGCAAAGTTTTATGATATTTTTGAATTGTCAGGCGTTCAACTAATGAACAAGCTATCTGTCGAGGTAAATGAAATTGCAGAAGATCTTAATCGTCTGTCAACCCACTCTATATTAGCTAATTCTACAGCTCCCACAAACGACCAAATTAACGCGCTTCAAAGACATATTAATTTTAATAACTCAGAATACTTAGCCGTATCAGTTTATGATAGAAATGGTACTGCTATCATCGATACATCAGACGAATCTCCTGATGGAAATGTGTTGCAAGAAGAATTTTTCAACCAAGCGTTAGCAGGAGAAACCTATTTTGATAAGAACCCTGAAGAATTCGCGAACAATCAAACGGGATTTCATATTTCGGCTCCCATTTATGATTCTAATAATGTCATAAAAAGTATAATGGATGTTGTGGTTTCGATAAGTTTTATAGACAATGTGGTCAATAATACTCTCTTTCATAATAATATTGAAAATAGCCCATTCAACTTCACTTCTAGAATAGTTCATAGTGATGGTTCAGTGATATACACAGCAAGACAGCCAAATGATCTCCAGAATAGCAATGGTCAGCAGAATTTGGACTTCCCTCTTCCGGGACCCCCCTTCACGGAGTATGAAAAAAGGAACTCTCATGACTCTATCTTAATTGTGGTTCCTGAATCGGAAAGTGCGACAAGCTATCGATCTGATGGGAATTGGACACTCTTCCTTGAGGGAAATTTATCTTCCGTTATGAGCGATTATAACAAAACAGTAAACGGTTTCCTGATTTCTTCAACGTTGATCTTATTAATCGCAATTATAGTTACTATCATTGCGGTAAAGAAAATTACGTCTCCAATTACCTATTTGAAGAACTCAGCTTTAGAATTAAGTAAGGGCAATTTTAGCAAGGAAATACTGGTTGAGGGATCAAATGAGGTAAAAGATCTTTCTATCAGCCTTGAGGTAATGAGAAGAAATATCGAGAATTTTAATAAGAATTTGATTCGTAAGGTTGGAGAAAGGACAAAGGACCTTGAACGGGTAAATGAGGAGTTGAGAACCAAAGAGTTTCAAGTTAACTCAATTAATAACGAATTGAGGATATCAAATAGAGCTAAAGAAGAATTTCTTTCAATGATTAGTCATGAACTTAAGACTCCTATAACTCCCATGAAGCTGTATATCGAAATGCTGCAGAAAGGAAATACATCAGAAAATCTAAACGAATTCCAAAAGAAAGCACTCACCATTATGCTTAGGAACATCTTAAAGCTAGAGACCATCATAGATGACATTTTTACTGTGTATAAGTTAGAATTGAATAGTTTTCCCATCAACAAGGAGATTACCAAAATCGGGGAATTAGTGGAAAACAACATGCTAGCATTATCCCCATTAATGAAAGATAAGAACATTAGGTTTAATTCAATAGTCAACACTACAGGTAGTGTATCATGCGACCCAGTAAGAATTAGCCAGGTTTTGTTCAATTTGGTAAATAATGCGGTTGATCATGTCCCCGAACACGGTGGAGAAATTACAATTCGGGTCGATGAGGATGTAAATTCAAATAAAATTAGCTCTACTGATGAGGCCAAAACACATCACCAATCGGTCATATTTACCGTTGAAGATAATGGAATTGGGATTCGACCAGAAAATATAGCAGGACTATTTAAGAAATTTTACCAAATAGATACGGGCCTTAGAAGAAAGTTTGGCGGAACTGGATTAGGGTTAGCAATATGTAAAGGTATAATAGAATCCCACGGAGGTAAAATTTGGATCGATTCTTCTTATCGGAATGGCGCTTCATTCAAGTTTTCCCTTGATTCATTTTAATCTTAAGAAAGTATTAATATGAAAAATATGAAATGGTCCTTGCTGACGATGAAGGTATTGATAATTGATGACAATGAAAGCATAACTGAAGCCGTGAAGGATTTTTTTGAATTTGAAAATATTGAATGCAAGACAGTTAATGAAGGTCGGTTAGGACTTTCAGAAATCGAAAACCAAAGATTTGACCTTATATTACTTGACATAGCCATTCCAAGCTATAATGGTATAGATATACTCAATGAACTCAAACGACAGCGCATTGAAAATCAGAATATAATTATTTTTACAGCCTCAGTCTTCAAATCAGAACAGATTAATGATTTTTTGGAAATCGGAGTCAAGGAAGTTTTGACAAAACCTATCTCATTGGACAAATTAGAATATATTAAACAAAAATATTTGAAAAAGGAATGAATTTTCAAATCAAGTTTTCACCTAGGAGGTTAATAGCTTTTAGAAATGAATTTGATTTAAGGACAACGGTTGACAAAATGTCATATTTTTGATTAAAGTTGATCCATATTTAATAACATTAATACTACCGGTTTGATTTCTTTAGTATCTATTATTAAACCACGACTATTTTTAGTCAACCTCTTATGTATAAACGATTTTTACCGATTATTAGCAATAAATGATCATGATTAAGACAAGTTAATTGGAATTGTAAAAAATACCGCTCTATATCGTAATCCATAGTATGATCAACAGATACTGCAGCTAAGCCTTTTATAAAAAACAAATCAAAAAAGGTCTAGAGGGTGTTATTCAAATATTGGGCAATAACATCATCAAAGACATTTATTGGTTGAGCGCCTTCCACAGCTGCTATTCTTGTTGAATTATCCTTAAGAATTAGGAATGTAGGTGTACTAGCCAAACCAAGACTTTTTGCGAATATATCATTTTGCACCACTAGTTGGTTATATTTATGAGAATTCAGGCAATCTGTAAACTGCGCGATGTTTGGCATATTTATGTTTGTGGCAAATCCAACTAGGCTTTCATTACTGATCCATCCGGTGTTTTCTCCTCTCGAGTTTCTATAAACCTCATCATGATATTCCCAATACTTGTCCTGTTCAGCTGCACAATAAGATGCCTCTGCACCAAGCGTAGATAGTTTGTCTTGGGGTAGATCGTTGATGACCAGATCCTTAAATCCAAATCTAACTATCCCTGTATCAACGTATTTTGAAACAAGTTCATCCTTAGTTTCTTGATTGAATCTAGCACTAAATGGGTCCTGATAGTCACCAAACTCGATAATATTTATGATGGCATTATCGTCACCAATCGCTTTGGCACCTGGAATCACAGGAGTAGTCAGATTGGAAACCAATTGCTGGATATCAGCAGGATCAGAAGAAGATGATTGATTTTGACCTCCAAAATTAGAAAATGCTGTAATTGAGCCTCCAATTAAAAGTGCCCCAAATAGAACGGCCATAATTGCTACCTTGCGATAATTAGTTCTATTACCACGAGGTTTCCTGTTTCTATGCTTCAAATTAGAACACTAAATGAAAAACCAATCCGTTATTTAAAATAAATATATGGAAAACATAAGTAACTGCCTCGGGATTCAAAAAAAGTCAAAAAGGAAAAATATCTCTCGTCTTAATTGAGTTTGGATCTAATTAACTCAAATGCTCTCTCGGCCTGATCTTTCTTGGGTAGTTGAACGAAAAAAACATTAGTGCTTTGTGGTTCATGTGGTGCAATACCTAGCATTCCAGCCGTTGAAAGAAATTTAAAAAAATCGATACTTTCATTTGCATATAGTAAGAAATCAAATTCAAGATCGGCATTAAGAAAGTTTACATTCAAATTTACAAAGATGTGGTGTCCATCATCATAAATATTCAAGTTAGTATCGATCAAGTTAGGCTTACCATAAGATTTACTCATAATATTTTCGAATTGAACATTTTCGATGAGTAAGCATGGCACTTTAATCCCACTATAGTCAATTACAGAAAAACCCAATTTATGAACATTTGCCAGAAAATCTTCAAGGGAGTTCAAGTTTTTTTTCAAGTTTATACAACAACTTGAAAATTAATAAAATATAAATCAGATCATGGTTGTTAGCGGAACATTAGATTGCGGGTCAGCAAATTTGGATTGATTTTGCGAGCAGTATTGCCTTTTGAGGATCCTCCGATTTGATCTCGTCACTGTTGTATTTCTTGCTAAAATAGAGCAAATCAGCTAGTTTCCATTTGTCAATAGTTACAAGGGTAGTACCATTCTTTTTTATGTTAGTAATATTAGTAGTCAATATTACTAATTTATCAACCACCGAGTTCTTTTTAGTGCTTTTAACAATTTTATCAAAGTTTTTGGTCTTGTCAGAATCGACTGCGATCGATATGCCTACCCTTTTCCCCATTTGATCGTTATATACCGCATCTAAATAATCGGTATCAATCTTTTCATCATATTTTTTTACAGTTCCCAATTCGTCAAAATAACTTATCAAATTTCTGACGGCGTCTTTTACATTCGATTCCACAATGTCCTTATCAATAGATATTTTTCTCATTTTAATGAAATCCGATATCGGTATTCCCATTATACTTCCTCTCAAACGTAACCCTGGATAGACATTTTTGATCGTCTCTTCTATGGATTGTTCGTCTATATTCGAAGAATTCTTCTTTAAAGACATTTCGAAGGCATGGTATAGGACATTTAAGATAGACCTTATGTTTCGAAAGTCTGGAAATTCATCATATATTATTTTTATTTTTGATGACAGATCTTTCTTTTCTGATGATGAAAGTTCCCTGTTATAATGCGACACGTATTGAATAACAATACTATTAATTTCGTCAAAGGAATTGGATCCTGCCAAATCAATTTTATAATTTGCTTTTTCTAAACGATCGAAAAGTGATGGATTAATCTTGGAAATATCAGCATAAAAGGAAGGGGTCGTTACTATCATAAACAAGGCATATGGAACGTGAGAATTAATCAATCCCTTCATGTAATCTAAGGAATTTAAGTTGGTATCAAACTCATCGATCTGAAAGATGGTAATTTTTTTAAACAATTTATAGTTAATCTTGGCCAAGTTGGTCAGGACCATTGTAAGATTTTCAAATGTTTTTAAATCTGAATAGTTTAACGTTCCTGTCTTGATAATTTCAGTGATTAAATGTATCTCTATTTTAGTAAAATCATTTGACATTAATTCAAATAAATGCTCGTAAGATATTCTCATTTTTTTTTCGGATATTTGTTCAATTTTGTCAGAAATTGAGTTCCCATTGAGTGAGTCAAAAAACCCGTATTTGACTATCTTCTTTACTAACTTTGGATTTTGGACGTAACTGTCCTTAAGATAATCAATTATCTTTACCTTTATAGAGTCATAGTAGTCTTTTCCAAATCCGCTTACAATGGAATGAAAGAAATTATCAATCTCCCTGGGCTGAACTTGAGTTAGGTCGACGTATGAAATAATTGATATATCATTGATTTCAGACAGAGTCTTCATATGCAACGTTAAATGTGTTTTACCTGATCCTACATCTTGAATTACTGAGATTATCTTGAAAAGATCTTCATTTAGAGGCTCCGTACTATTTAATTTTAAGTCCAAATCGTTCAAGCAATCCTTAATTGAATTCAAAGCAGCAATGTGTCTTTTCCCACCGAGAATACTGGCACTAGATAACGTGGGAGTGGGACTACTAGGAAAAGGATTAATTGTTAAATTGTATGGAGACATCAAATACACCTCACAAATCCATGGACTATTCCTCTTAGAACTACACCTTCATACCCACCTGATGATAATTCATATTTTTCTGGAAACAACTCAATGAGTTCACTAACGAGGCTGTAAAATTCATTATTAGAAAGATCACAGGCTTCACACAACTCATCCTTGACAGATGAAAGTTCCACCCAACCAATAGAAGTCGAGCGATTCACTATTACTTTGTCAAAGTGTTCTTTAAATGTATCGACAGATATTTGGGTACTATCATAATCTATGTTACTGGATTCAACTTTTATGTTATTAATTTTATCTTCGATTCTATTGAAGGAATTCTTAACTTCTATTAATTCGCAGTCAATTTTTTCTACATATTTAAATATGCTATCAGAGTAGTTATTGAGTTTCTTTTGTATACCCATAATAGAATCGTATAGATATTTGAATTTAATATCTGATAATAGCAAATGATCTAGATAATATTCCTTTCCCCAGCAATATATGTATGTTCCTTTTTTAGATATGCAAATTTTATCCTGCATCATTAGTTCATTCAATGTATCCTCAAAATTATCCTCAGGATATTTTTTCTTTAATTCAGATTTCTTAACTCCGGTAGATCCAAAAGAATTAATATCATTATAGATCATATCTAAATTGGACATATTAGCAAAATAAAAAAACAAGATAAAAAAAAGATAGTGAATAAAAAATAATTATAATGTAAAAAAAAATAAACAAATATAAGAATTATCAAGTCTTAGTGAGATTCATGGGAATGATGATACATTTGTCTGATAAAATAATGATGATAGCACTAGGGTATCTGACCTAAATAACAAATATCGAGGCGGCTCTTTAATTTAACAGGTTTTATCTCTTTACTGTTATAGTCAACAAAGAACCGCAGTCAATTCCGCACATGCTTTAACTTGCAATTCTTTATTCTACAAGGGAAATAGTCATTGAAATTCTCTGTTCGATCCTTGATATACTGCATAGTCCTTTCGATGAGTCTTTTCTCTATAGGGGAATGGATGTGATGTTTCAGTTTTAAGAATCTACAAGCCATTGGGTATCACGTACCGCCATCTGTTGATACTGGATGCTTTCCATGAATATTGACTAAACCCCGAATGAATCTTTCAGCAACAAGCATGTTTCTTTCCTTGGATATTTATAAAAAGTGCGAGAATTTGTCTATTTTCAGACTCTGATGCAATTTAGAGCCAGATGTACTCAGACATACCTTTTAACATAGTCTCATCTATAATATACTGCAATACTTTTATTCTAGTTGGCTTCAACTTTTTGGGATGGTACTTTTAAATCCAGTTCCATATGGAAGCATGATTTCGAGTATACAACTGAGATAATCTTTCAGAGGTTTTCCTTAAAGATAGGCCTAAAATGTACAAATATAACATAAAATACACAAATTTTGAAGGTGTTCTATTTCTGGTATTCGTGAAAGAAATATGGTATCTTCAAGCGACAGGCTTATCGTTAAATGAACAGAGCCATCGAAACCGTCTGAAACTTAATTTAACATATACATTAATAAATATTCTTTTAGCAGTGATTCTACGGTCAAGTTGTTCGATAATGATAAAAGATATGAGGATACCGCCGGTATAGATGAAATAACCAAGAGAACAAATAGATTACTCGATGAGTTTAAGGAAAATTATATAAAAAATAATAAAAATGATTTTATCAATGATGCAATCACAAATATGGTTGTTTGTTGCAAGACTTACGAAAAAATCTTCGCAGGCTTTATAATCGTATCTCAAAGAAACAATATGCCCCAAGAATTAATAGAAGGATTTGTAAAATGGTCTACTGGACAACTAGAAGACCTAAAGGAAAAAATTCAGGAAATCGATAAAAAAAGAGATATGAGATAAATGTGGCTCATATTTAGTATCTTCGTGCATCGAATGAGTTAAATTCAGGATTAGAGTTTTTATTATTGAAAACTTGTGTCATTGAGTGGTCGACTAGAATCTTCTGCGATTAAAGATTATATCGAGGTTTCAAAGCCGCGAATTGTAATTGTACTTGTCATTACAGCGGTAACCTCTATGCTTGCAGCGACTAGATTTGACGGTTCACCAAACTCGGCTTGGGATATTTCTGGATGGAAATTATTGTTTCTAATCATTAGTGGATCTCTTTCCTCAATGGGAGCAAGCGCAATTAATCAATTTTATGATAAGAACATTGACAATTTGATGATAAGAACAGCCAAGAGACCTATTCCATCAGGTAGATTGAAGGCAAATAATGTTTTGATATATGGCCTGGCTTTGTGTTTTATATCAGTTACCCTCGCGTGGTTCACATTAAATCCTATGGCAACTTTTATGATAGGGTTAGGAATATTTTTCTACGTAGTTATTTACACGTTACTTCTTAAGAGAAGGACTGTTTGGAATATTGTAATTGGAGGATTCGCAGGGAGTGCAGCTGCTATGGCAGGTTGGGCAACAACCACAAATGGTATGGATGTTTTAGGATTTTTGGTAGGATGGATTGTTTTTATGTGGACACCACCTCATTTCTGGTGCTTAGCCATCAAAGCAAGGGAAGAATATTCAAAAGCTAAAGTACCCATGCTGCCAGTTATATATGGTAATCAAGTCACGGCCAAATACATATTCATAAATTCTTTGATTTTAATCCCCTATTCGCTTTCATTGTATTTTTTTGGATTAGGATTATTATATTTAGGTGTAGCGGCGGTATCTGGATCATTAATGACTTTCTACCATTACAAACTTTTAAAGAATCCAACTCCAGAGATAGCTTGGAAAGCATACAAAGTAACAGCACCCTACTTAGTAATAATTTTTGTAGCTATTGCACTTGATTCATTATGGTACTTTAGATTTTAGTCAGATTTGGACACTATAAGAGATTTTCAATTAATTTTTCATTCTGTCAATTCGATTCTTTTTTTATCTTTTGTCAACCAACTGACCCTAATGAGACCATAAATTTCCAAGTCCAATAATACTTTATTGAATTCATCTTCTAACACACTAACGCCATCTTTAGATATTGAATTAAGCAAATCCTGATCGGTAGTAGTACCCAGCTGTTTAATCTTTTCAAACACAATATTTCTGATAGGATAATTCACATTATCAATTCTAACTTAGAGCATATTATAGGTTTAGAAAAAAAATATTCTTTTATTATCTAATTAACCATAAAATATCTTATCATGAAATTTTGGGATTGCGGTTGTTAATTTTTTTTCTATTGATGAATACCAGTTATGTACATCATTTGTTATTGACGGTTTGACGGTGTTAAGTGCTTCTTCGAAATCGATATTAAAGATCATATCCGAATTTTTGTGAATTGCGCTAATTGCTGCAAATCTACAAAGGGCCATTAAATCTGCTCCACTGAATCCTTTGGTTAGCGACGATATCTTGTTCAAATCCACATCAGAGGATATAGGCATGACAGAGGTAATTTTTAACAAAATATCATGTCGAGAAGCTTCATCTGGTGGATTGACAAATATTATGAGATCAAACCTCCCGGGCCTAAGTAGCGAGGTATCCAACAGATCGGGTCTGCTAGTTATTCCTATCACTATAACTCCAAAGTTACCGGAATCATCCATTTCAGACAAGATTTGAGACAAAACTCTTTCATTTCCAGAAACCTCATCAGAAGTACGTGGTCGACCGAGAGAATCCAATTCGTCGAAAACTACTATGCAGGGGGAGGAGGATCGTGCTTTCCTAAATATTTCTCTAATCGCCTTTTCCGATTCTCCTACCCATTTTGATAACACTTCTGGCCCGCGAACAAAAATGATATTCATGGAACCTTCATTTGCAAAGGATTTAGCTAGCAGGGTTTTACCGCATCCAGATGGACCAAATATTAATGCGCCTTTAGCTGGCTTTATGCCCATTTTCAAAAATTTTTCAGGGGATATGATTGGAGACAACAAGTTTTCCTTAAGAAGGCTTTTTTCCTTAACTAGACCTCCGACTTCATCCCATGTAATATTTGTTGGTTCAACATAAAATTCCCTCAGTGCAGTTGGTATAATTTCCTTCATAGCGTTGATGAAGTCCTGTTGATTAATTCTTATGCTGTTCAAAATTTCAGAAGGCACCTGATTTTGGTTCTCTAAATCAAAATCAGTCAGAGTTCTTCTTATGGATTTCATTGCAGCTTCTCGCGACAGAGCATTGATGTCCGCCCCAGTATATCCGTTTAGTAACTTTGCCAAATCTCTTAGTTGAATATCTGAATCAAGCGGCATTTCATGAGTATGGATTTTTAATATTTCGAATCTTCCATCCACATTATGAATTCCTATTTCTATTTCACGATCAAATCTGCCAGGCCTTCTCAAAGCGGGGTCCAAACTGTCGGGCCTATTCGTAGCACCCAATACAACCACATTGCCTCGGTCAGACATTCCATCCATTAAAGCTAATAATTGTGCTACAACTCTTTTTTCCACATCGCCAAACGTATCCTCTCTTTTAGGTGCAATGGCATCAATTTCATCTATGAAAATAATACTAGGAGCCGATTCTTTGGCTTTCTGAAAAATCTCTCTTAGTTTGCTTTCTGTTTCTCCATAATACTTGTTCACAATTTCTGGTCCATTTATGATATAAAAATTTGCTTTTGATTCAGCTGCCAATGCTTTAGCAATGAGAGTTTTTCCGCATCCCGGAGGACCAAAAAGGAGAATACCTTTATGCGGCTCGATTCCTATTTTTGAGAATACTTCTGGATGTCTGAGTGGAAGCTCCACTATTTCTCTCAACCGTGTGATTTGATTTTTCAAGCCACCGATTTGATCGTAAGTTACGTGATAACTATCATGATAAAGTTTTTCTATGCCCGTCCTGATCCCTATTTTGGTAAACTTAGTAATTTTTACCACTTCTCTGGGGGTAGTGCTATGGACCTTAAACTCCAAAGAGGTTCCCAAAAAATTTAAGGTGAATTTTTCGCCTTTAGTCACAGGATATCCTTCAAATCGGTTATTTAGATACAAATTAAATTCATCTGAAAAATTCTTAGAAGTATTGCATGACAATATTATTTTTTCAGCAGGACTTGGATCAGTCTTTTTAACCAACACGTAGTCGTTCAGGCTGATGCCTGCATTTTGTCGTGTCTGACCATCTATATGTATACAACTGTTTTTTTTAGTCTTATCCTCAAAACTAAAAGCAGAAACGGCAGTTATTTTTTTCCCGGCAATCTCTATTATATCACCGTCAGAAACCCCCAATTTCTCCATTGAGATGCGATCTAGGATCGCCTTTTTCTTTCCTACATCCTTAATCCGACACTCGGCAACTTTCATCTTAATAGTTGTTGCTTTGTGAGAACCAGTGAGAGATTTATCTTTTTTTTTCAAATGAATCCAGATGCTAATTATTCGATATTATTTCATCTTTACAGACTGTCTGCTAATATTGATGACTTGAATTTCTCCAGCTCCTTCTATTTTTTTTATAGACTCTTCTAGTTTGTCCATTTCTCCTTCAGCATCATCTAGCAAGAAATCACCCACAAGAGCATTTAAGCCAAATGCAATTGGCTCTTTAGCGTGTGCCTTCAATTCCATACCGTCAGGAACATTTGATTTCAGAACATTTGCGAATGAATCCATATCAGTTTCTGAATCTGCTGGCAAAATTTTGATCCGTGCTACGAGTCTAGTCATTTTAATTATGGTCCCTCAAATCCACACCCTACGCACTTATAAGGCCTGGCAAATTCTCTACAGCTCTGACATCTCCAGATTATAACATACCCACAATTTGGACAATAAAATCTTACACATGCATCGTTAGGCATGATAGGTCTGTTACAAGAGGTACAAACAGGTAATTGTAACTGCTTTGACATGTTATCTAAAGACCTGCAAACCGCATTTATATCTTGCTTAGATCCTTAACTATTTTTCGATATTCATTTCCCATGAGAGTACGCATCAAATTTATGGTCACACGGGTATTCAAGAAGCGTTTAAGAGCAAAAGAATGAAAATCAAAATCACCCGTAGAAGAGATCTTTTCTATTGTATTTTTTGATATTTCAGAAAATATTTTGTCTAAGGCCCTATTGTCTAGCCGTTCAAGTATTCGCCTAAATAAGAGCAACTTATCAAACTCGCTTCCAAATCGTGTTAACCAATCATTCTCATACTGGTCTAAACACTGAGAATCATTGTTTTCCAAAATAGATTTGGATATTGCACGTCCAGCATAAATTCCTCCCATTCCTCCTGTGTATATCCCTCCGGCAGTTGTAGGCTTGGTCTGTCCTGCAGCATCCCCTACAATAACCGTTTTACCTTTGAAAAATGGCTTGACATACCCATTAATCCATATAGGTGCATAAATCTTCCTGACGATTGAATATGGTTTGCCTCGGGTTTCCAAGAATCGTTCAATGGATAAATTAGGATTTATGTTCTTACCTGCAATGCCTACTTTTCCCTTTCCTTCACCAGTGGGAATTACCCAGGCAAAAAAGCCGGGGTACAAATCAGAATCAAAAATAACCTCAATGGTGTCTTTCATGATCCATTGGGCATAGACTTCAAACTGTCCCGATGGAATTATGTTCCTCTTGCCTTTATTTACTAATGTTCCAACCCCCCGTGCATCAACAAAAAATTTGCTACCGAAAACCTTTCCCCCTTGGATCTTAACTTTGTATTGATTCTCTTCAAAATTAACAGAAATAATAGAACTCCTAGTGTTTATCTCAGCACCACCTTTCTGAGCTTGTAGTGCTATCTCCTTATCAAAAGATCTCCTGTCTATAACTATAACACTTTGATTTTCAGAATTTATCTCAAAAGAGCTATTCGGAGTCCGAATTACGGCGTTCTTTATTTCATTATCTACTGTTTTCAACCTAGGGATTATTCCGAGACTTTCAAGCGCTTTTTGGCTGACAACCCCCCCGCAATGTTCTGGGGTCCCAATTTCGTGATCTTCCTCTAGAACTAGGACACTAAGTCCTCTAGACGACATTTCTCGAGCCGCTAAAAGCCCAGATACACTTCCACCCCCTACTATGGCATCATAAAGATCTGCTTTTAATTCTGAAGTCAAAATTTATGAATGATATTAGTTTGACAATTATTTATTCTATGGAGTATCAATATTGAATACCTTCATGATCAAGCGATTTAAGATAACAAGTTGAATCGGAGCTTGAAAGAGCTTCAGAATATAAGATAACCCATAAAAGATGAGATGAGTTATTTTCTTGAATCTGATTATTATTATGTTAATTAAAGGAGATTTATACGTAGTAAAACAAAAAAGTCATTGATGGATAACATCATAAAAACAAATCAATTCTGACAGATTACTAGATCGTTCACATACTAGAGTAAAATGATCACGCAAACCGACAATGGATATAAAAGGCCGGTTTATCCTGATTAGATTGTAATTATGAAATATATAGTAATAGTTTCCCGAGTATTCAACTCATTGTAGTTTATCAATTCCGCAAAATGTCTATCCCGGGCATTTCATCTCCAGCCAAAAATCTGAGCGTAGCACCCCCTCCTGTAGATACATGAGATACCTCCTTTTCAGAAACCCCAGACATTTTCATGGCCTCAAGAGTGTCACCCCCGCCAATCAGAGTCTTTACTCCCCTCCAGTATGCCAATGCCATGCTAACAGCAACACTCTTAGTTCCGTTAGAAAATATCTCTCTTTCAAAGTACCCCATTGGTCCATTCCAAAAAATTGTACCCATACCATTATTATGAATTTCAAAACTAAATTTTTGAATTGTCTTGTCTCCAATGTCAAACCCTTTCATGTTTTTTGGGATGTCCGCGTCAACGATCTGATATTGACTACTATTATCAGAAGGGGCCACTTTGTGATCTATCGGCAGAATTATTTTATCACTGTGGTCCTCTAATGCTTTGGTGGCCCATGGTAAGTAATCTTCATCGATTAGCGAATCTCCTACGGAATGACCCTTTGCCTTAAGGAATGTATACGAAGCAGCACCACCTATAAGGACCTTATTGGCTTTAGGTAACAGATGATTGAGAGCTCCAATTTTGTCTTTGATTTTCACACCTCCAATTACCAGAGTAAAAGGAGTCGAAGGATTTTCTCTCAAAAGCGATAAGTACTGTAACTCCTGGGCAAGATTGAAACCTGCAATTTTGGTATCAAAATACTTGGCAGTGCCATAAGTAGAAGAGTGTTTCCTATGGGATGTACTGAATGCATCATTTACATAAATATCAGCGTAATTAGCAAGTTTTTCTGAAAATACTGGGTCATTTTTTTCCTCTTCAGAATAGAATCTCAAATTTTCAAGTAACAATACGTCACCATTTTTCAAATCATTAACCGTATCCATGGTATTCTTACCTACACAATCACCTGAAAAAATAATCCGGGCATTAAAAGAGGATAACATCTCACCTAGTTTTTTTGATACGGGTCGCAAAGAATATCGTAAATCTTTGCCAGAAGGTCTATCTAAATGGGATGCCAGAATAACCTTGGCGCCTCGTTTTACTAAATATTCTATAGTTGGAATGGCAGATCTTATTCTGTAATCTTCACTGACTGCATCATTTTTAACCTTCACGTTAAAATCAACACGAACAAATATCCTCTTATTAAGATAAAACCGATCGTCAAAATCTGTAATAAATTTTATCTGTCCCATAAAATATAGAAAAATTATTCGTTATAAAATATTTGTTGTGAAATTTTATTGTTTAATAAAAAGCAAAACTATCTACTCAAAATATCGTCAATTTCTTTAAGCACTCGATCCAGACCCTTTGATGTCTTTTACTCTACCCATATAGCCTTAATGTGCTTCCAATGAAAACGATCGTAAGCGTCAATTAACTTCTCCCAGTACCTCATGTCTAGTACATAAAAGTGTAATTGCTATTCGGTTGAAATATTTTGAAATTATGTAAGTTCCTAGATTTAAAAAAACAAGTTTAATATTCTTAATATATTATGAGGTGGAAACATCCAACAATATAGCGTAAGTTGTTCCCAAAAACGTAGATTTGTATCGAGTTAATTCCTCTAAATTAGTAAATATTTGTAAGAGTTAACCCTGAATTACCATCTGATTTAGTTTGATTACTTTTTAATAGGAGTTATTTTAGTAATAGTTGGACATCCTACTTTGCTTGAAGCCACTTTGAATGCCCTTTTAGCTAGTTCCAGGTTTTCCTTCGTAACATGAGCTTCATAGATGGTTCTTCCTCGTTCAACCCGGGCGGCCAAGCCTGTGGCTTTACCGAATGCTCGTCTCATTCCCTCCTGGAGACGATCAGCTCCGGCCGTAGCGATCATTTTATTTTCCCTTAGAATTACATGCGGATAGACCCTTAGTCTTGAAAAAAAGCTCATATCACCTGCTTGAGCCATTGTCTTATTGCCCGCTAGCCTCGCAGCTTCCAGACAGTTATGACGTATTTGAATTCGTTCTGTAACAGTTAATTCAAGTAGGTAATCATAATTACCCTTTGCTTGCCCGGATGCAAACCTAGCAATCTTAATTTGAGGTTTACCTTTAATATACTCGCGCCTTACATACGGCATACCACGAATTTCTCTATAATTAACACCTTTCATAACTAATCCTCTCTTTAATAAATAAATGAGGCTGATGGCTGTGATTTATTTGTTATGTCCTCAGAAAATAATCCCCGTAATGACTCTATTGATTCCACTCAAAATGGTGGAACTACAGATTTAGACATGGTATCATCTCACGCCGAAACGCCCAATGATGAGAAAATCAGTAATGAAGAAAATATTGATTCCAACTTTCTGATAGAGGCAGTTCATCACAAAAATGAAGGAAAAATAGTTGTCCCTGAACCAAAGCAGCAAGATCAACTGAGGAACAAGGGGTTTGGAGAGGTCTTCAATAAAGAATACTTGCTAAATAGCCTTGAAAGCTTATTTTTGCTTCAGAATAATAAAATCAAGATTTATAGAAACAAAACAGAATATGATTTTTCTACATTTTTAAAGACATTGATAAAAAAAGACAAAAAGATCTTAACGAAGTATCTGATTTTTAGAGATTTGAGAAGTAAAGGATATGTAACAAAAGAAGGATTCGGGTTTGGAACCGATTTTAGAATTTATGAAAGGGGAGAACATAATAAGAAAACCTCAAGATATGTATCTATAGGATTAAACGAAGGAACTAACATAAAAGCATCGGAATTTGCCGAGTTTATTGAGCAAGTTGAAAATATGGGCAAGTCGGTTGTTATAGCAGTCGTAGAGCGGAGAGGTGAAGTAATTTATTATAAGACTTCAAAAATGACTTTTTTTGACAACAAGAAATCCAAAAAATTAGTCACTTAATTTATCATCCAAATATATAATTCTCTCGATAAATATGATAGGTATAGAAATGCCCAGAAATAATGGTCCACAAGACCAATTCAGAAAGGACATTTGCAATGAGATATTTGCAGTTGATAAAAACATCAGGTTTGTTGGAATTGTAAATAAAGAAGGCGAAGTTATAGAAGGCGGATTCCGCAAGGGGATCGAGCCATTACTTGACCAGAGCGAAGAACAGGATATGTATCTGCAGTCTCTCTCAAATATCAGTTTTTTTCAATCATTTTCAGAAAAATTCGGGCCAGTAGATTACCTGTTGATTAGACAAAAGAAAATTACCATGAT
The DNA here is from genome assembly GCA_041747305.1 of Candidatus Nitrosocosmicus sp. Lineage (GTDB taxonomy): Archaea > Thermoproteota > Nitrososphaeria > Nitrososphaerales > Nitrososphaeraceae > Nitrosocosmicus. Next base: position 5,645 of record JBGTFK010000229.1, on the reverse strand, counting down.
GACATTTCCCTATAGAGCCGATATATTATGCATATCGGTTTCATCCCAATCTGATATAGACAGAATTAGAGATGAAACTATCAAAACTATTTCCCTTTAAGGCATATGGCATTCCACTAAACTATTAAATAAAGTATTATAATCATATGCTTATAGACTTAAATGGAAAAAGTAGTTTGCGAAATTTGTTTTTATAAAGGAAATAAAACGGAATTTGAGGAAAGTAGTGATTACTGCATTGAGTGTGTCTGTGATCATGCTATGTGTCCAAAATGCAAGAAACCTTATCATGCAGCCATAATTACCGAGTAGTGGATATACTAAAGTAGATCATAGGAATAGACGGTTCTGTTATAACTTAATGTGATATTTTCTTGTTGTGTTAATATGCAAATAGATTCAACCATTTTTGTACGTGCTTTAGTTTGCAAGTCTTTAATTTACAAGGAAAGTAATCGTCAAAACTTTCTGTTTGGTCCTTAATGTACTGCATCGTTTTCTCTATCAGACTTTTCTCCATAGAGGAGTGGATATGGTGATCGAGGTTTAAGAACCTGCAGGATTGTGGATACCAGGTTCCGCCATCTGTTGATACTGGATGCTTTCTATGAATCTGGACCAAACTTGAAATAAATCGCTCAGCAATGAGCATGTTTCTTTCTCTGGATTTATTAGCTAAAAAAGTGCGAGAATCTCTCTGCTTTTAAGCTCGATAGCTGCCACCCAAATCCACAGGTAGGCCGAACCAATCCTAACAAGAGTTTCATCGATTATGAATCCAATTATTCTTTTCCTCTTCTGGCAATTTTCTTGGGTTTATATGTTTGAATCCATTTCCAGAATGCAACATGACTTCTCCTGACAAATCGAGCTAGTGCTTTCGATGTGTTCCTATAAGATAAACCTAGAAAGGAAAAGTACAAACCATAGCCAATGTACTTTAAAGGTGTTCTATTTCGTTTAATATGCATAACAAAAAGAGATAGGACATCTTTAGCGATAGGATTTACGCTTAAGTTAACAGTCGTGTAAGGAATAAGGTATACTTTCATGTAAACCAATCATGTTCGCTTATCCTGATCTTTTGTTAATTATTTTGGATCATCATAATGATGGATATCTTCCTCCTTGACAATACTGTTTGCAGCTGGCTCCGTACTCTACTAAAAGAAAATGGAAAGGGACCAAGGGCATCCAAAAGGTAGGTTATAATACATATCCTCCAAACACCCAAAGTATTCAATAATCACCGAAAGTATGGATATCCTTACCGTGCGTCTGAGTCAAAGTTTGTAAGACCAGCAGGTGTGTGTTAGAGATAGAGATAGAGATAGAGTGTGTGTTTTAGAGAGCAGACCAATAGTCAAAATGAAGATACGACAGAGAGTTTCGGTTTAGAGGTTACCAGTTAGAGGATATGACGAGATTATCGAGAAGATGATTTTAGGGCTAGCTAACATTTACCATATGTCAAACAAGGTGGATACAGTCGACCATATCAAATACTTACCTATTACAGATTGTATTTGTTACGTATCATTCTGGAGATAGACACGAAGAAAAGCAAGGAAGGTTCTGATAAATACAATACTGCATACCCTGACAGACAACGATAGGGATAATTCCGCCTTTTACAATGAACGGCACATCGACAAAACGGGTTTGAGAATATTTTGTGAGTTCAAGAATCATATTGGCAAATTAGCCTAATCTATATTCATACGAGCATTTGTAGACTACATCACTCGGTCGAGATGCCTGAATCCGTGAAACACATAACGCTTTTTAAATATATTGATTAATATATCAAGTATAGCGTTTATCAGTTCTTTTATCATCGCTATTTGCTGATAGCTAAAAATGCATACAGGGAGACACAGCTAATGTCATAATTTGTTAATATATATCTGTACATATACCAATTTGCTTATATAACATTAGTATCCATGGACCTAAGATATGGTATGGATTGAGTAAGCAAACATCCCATGTCCAAATACCTCTATTACTCTTATTAGCCTATTCCCAAGGATATAGATATTTCTAAAAATTAGAGTTAATGTCCAGAATTTACGTCCTTTCATCCCAATATTACTAAAAATTATAAAAAATACTATAATATTGACAATTTCTTGTTAAATGATCCATTACCTGCAAAATATAGACCTGATTACTGACTTTATCTCATAATCAGGTTTTTAATGGATGTCTATTTCTAAATCTTACATGAAATATACTCTATACTCTCGAGTTGATGTTAACCTTGCGAATGATTCTTGTCTTCTACATAAAGTCATTGTTGAATGTTCTAGATAACCCATTAATCCATTAAGATGTATAATCTTGGTTCGATGTCTAGATTCTTTAGCATCGAGCAAAACAACTTGTTCTAGTCTATTTTATCAGCAGAAAATAATATTACAAGAGATGGATGAAAACATCTCTCACTATGATGATCCAAAATAATTAGCAGGGTCATGGTATCCAAGCGAACATGATTAGTCTACATGAAAGTATAGCTTATTCTTTACACGGCTGGTACAAATTTTTGTCATCTTGTAATTAAAAGTGTGGTATAACCACGGCTTTCTTTAACAACCTCATTCTCTAATTCCTCAACTTTGATAGTTATTGACATTACTTCCTCATTATCGAATTGAATTGGGTTAATTACAATAAATTCATCGAGCAGATCCGAAGGCTCGAAACTAGTCTTGCTGTATTTTACATCTATTTTATTACTAGATGATATTAAGAAAATATTGTCCTTATCATAGTTACAAACCCTAACCCGTCTCATTTGACGCGGATAAGACTTCAGATTAAGTTTTATAGACTTTTTCTCATGAATTATATATCTTTTTTGACTGCTACTAGATACATCTATCTGAAATGGATATCCTGCAGTAGTTTCAGCCATCTTGTTGATCCCATCATTCATAATTATATCAATCTTTTTTATGGTGTTTCCAAACTTAAATATCCACTCGTTTGTTTTTTTTACAATACCATTGATCTCCTTATTTCTTTGATCCTCTTGGTCTTTTGGAAGTCGATATCTCCCTACCCAATCCTGATAGTCCTTGCTTATATCTTGTATGAACTCGGTACATGTGTACTGGTAATCTTCTATACTGGTGGCTCTTTCAGAACCGCTATCGGATGCAAACATTATAAGGTATAGTTTAGTCAATTAACTTATTTATTAAACTTTAAATTCAACATACTTGTGGATGAATTTACTAACCTGTTGCTTGAATTTAAGAATAATATCGATTCTAACATGCCTTTTTTTCAGAAAACTGTTATTCAGAACCCTACACTTGCATACTACAAGGTAAACGAATTATCAAAATTCGTAGGGTCAAGACATGGTCTAGTCATGGAAATTCATTTTCCAGATCGTGCGAAGATAGGTGACATCAAACATTATGGGACTGAAAATATGAGTTTCATATTTGATAAGTTTAGAAAAACTTTTCCAATTGGACGGGATCTGATAAAACTTCAGGCAACTAAGGGACTCACAAGGAACGTCCAAATAATTGATGCGTATATGTATGAGGGAAAAGAAGGACTCAAAATAAATTTTACAGATGCCGAATCAAACAATTCACGCATAGATTTATTGCCGGGTTCTTTTCATCTTTGGACCAAAATAGATGATGAAATCCAGAGATTTGGTAATTGGTTATTATCTAACGTTTACTTTGAGAGGGCCAAAAAATAGAGGCGAAAAGACCTCTACTTAAAATATTCGGGTCACTGGACTACGAGCCTAAAGGTAGCTGCTTCAACAAACATCCCGAGATCTTCTCCCGATGCTGTTTCTACTGTAATTTGTAAATATTTCTGACCTGGGGTATCAAATGCATAAGTAAATTCTCCAATTCCTGTGTCTGCTCTTTGATTTGTAAATTCGTCGATCACAGTTCTATTTGCATCCATCACTGTATATCCATATGTAACTCTTTCAACAATATTGTTCCTGTCATCTGTAAATATGACTCCAAATTTGGTATCATTTACTGCTCTAATTTCTACAGGTTCCCATAATAGCTGAATGGAATGAGTGCCCCTTGGGGTCTGAAGATTCAAAGGTGGTACAGGAATTTCGGTCTGGCTTTCTGGTGCAGGCGGTTGACCACTTCCAGTCGCTTTCAATTCATAAGCATACTGGATGGGTGCAACCCCAAATGTAACGTCAGCAAATGTTTCAGCTTTAACCGGGTAAGGCATATCCTTATTCACATAAACGTGGTTGCTCACACCCTTGTAGTAACTTATATCAGTAGTATCGAAAGTCCCGGCTGATGTTGTAACCTCTGCTCCACCAGATGGCTTTATTTCTGACCCGCCGATAGAGGCAATTTTACCCCACGATGGAGCACTCAACGACTGTCCAGGTTGGGGAACAAAGGCTGCTAACCATGTAAGCGAGGTTGAATAAGCTGCTCTGTATCCATTCATATCGGGAGGAATCGGTGACGACCCTAAAGCAGTCAAATCCAGATTACTCAGGTGGAATGTTCCATTGAACACCTCCCCCCTATCAACTACGAATGTAGGTGCTACCCAATATTTTCCTGTTTCATTATATTCTTTAAAATAAATAGTCATCGTAAAAGGCTGTCCTTGATTAGTATCTGTATTTCTAATTTCATAAGTATAATATGTATCTGGCTTTACACCTTTGCCTACATACCAGTTTTCTGATTGAGCAAAAGCCATTCCAATCAATTGATTGACCTGCACGGCTGATACCCCAAGCATAGTTATTAGAAAAAATACTGTTATTCTATTTACCGTTTTTTTTCTATTCATTTGTATCCTATAATTAAGATTAATTACTCTTTAAATGTTTACTAGAACTTCGTTTCTTATTGTATAGGAGTAAGAAGAGATAAATTAGCAAACCGCCTATACAAACCCATAAAATGTGTAATTGCGCAAAAATTCACTTTTATGATGTGGATTTTAAATTATACGGTATGAAAGTAGTCCCTTCTTGTAAAAATTGCGGCAACCCCCTAAGTGAGGACCAAGCCTCAAAGTTTGAAAAAGACTTGATGAAATATTGGGGATTTGAGGAAAAGAAGTGATGATAAATCATTATGCTAATTGCATCCCATTACGTCATCTTTATTAATATGCTAAATAGAAAAAAAGCAGTGGTATAGTGTGACCAAGATGTTTAATGTGAATATAGAAGCAGAGAAATTTGATACAAACGAAGCACAAGAATGGGTTAATGAAATGGGGAATGTTTATGCAGATATGGAAGTTTCAGATGTAAACGTTTCAGGAAATAAAATTAGTTTTAAAGCAGGCTTTTCTGGCATGGATGACACGACAGAAGATGATATAAGGATGAAGCTGGATGAATACATGACTATGCATGAGTTATTTCAACCAAAGAATATAACAGTGACGAGTTAAATTACATCAACTCCATTTTTTATTTAGTTATAAATATCTATTGAAGCTTATATAAGTTTATAAGCGAGATCGCCGACATTGATATGGTTTTCAAGTATGACTTGTAAAGGTATTTGTATCAGACATAAAGCTCAAAAGCCGGTGGGATCGGGCCGTTACGCAAGCGGTCAAAAGCGATGTCAAATTTGTGAAATTTTCATAAAATG
>JBGTFK010000228.1:0-21850 GCA_041747305.1 Candidatus Nitrosocosmicus sp. | reverse complement strand
GTCAGTCAACAAACCTTTTTGATGAAGATCTCCTAGTTTTTGAATCTTTTCGGTTACATCTTCTTGTTTGGGTTGAGACTTGGCCTGTTGTGATTGAACCGGACTCATCCTTTCAATCTCTTGGTTTTTCGCCTGTAATGCTAGATCTGCTTCTCGTTGTTGTTGTGATATTGCTGCTTGAGCTCTACTATTAGCTGCGGCTCTTTCGACTGCAAATGCTGCCCATCTTCCTCTCATATAAGTAGTATACGTTCAGTAACTAAATAAGTTAACTGAATGTTTCGATTTACCGGATCGGGATGATAGTAGATAATCAAAATATGGGGTTAATCAATGTATTTATGTTGTCCTATTTTTGACACTCCTATAAAAGTTATCATTGGATAAAAAATTACTCTTTTCTTGAAGATACTGTAGATGCGACAAGAATATTTATGAAGGACGGGATAGGTTGGACTTTTCCAGAAGGAAATGAAATAAAAAGGAGGATTATCTGTGGGGATTAGGTGCTGGTATTAGACCGATCCCCTATCTGTATACTAACAACATTTTACAGGATCTCAATTCTGATGTATTTATTGTTTTAGTGTTTTACTTCGTGTCTCCTATCGTGTAACCAAAGCGAAATTCCGATGATCATGGCTAGCAAACCATTAATCAAAAGTACTATACCCGAGACAATGGCAAAGAATAATATTCCTACATCAATCATCAATTTTTCTTTAGCTCCTTGAGTAGAAGCATCTTCGGTATCATTAGATGTGTTCAGGAAAGCATTAAATCTATCAGTAACTTTGTCAACAAATCTATCAGTACCTTTGACTGCTAATCCCTGGGCAGATATATCGGGAAAGTTCTCGATCATTAAAATAGCTTTGTACGCCGATAATCCAAATATAATTATGCTCGATACAAGAATAATATACCTACTAACGATATTGTAATGCCACGTTGCATTTACAATAGTTAGTAAAAGGTATTAATAAACACGGAACCATAGAACAAGAAATTATTCATCATGCTTCATCCAATCACTTGAACTATTTACCACGTTCATAAAATTATCACAGTTAGATACAGTACGATACAAAATTGTCACGAAATATCATTTAAAATCGAATATGTGTATGTTTTTCATGTAGTTGAGTTCTGTCTGAAGACCCATTAAGTGGCTTTGTTAATGGGCTATTAGTGAAAATATGTCAGTAGCTTACCAAGTACCAAATAGTCGATTTTATATCGGAAAAGGTGAGATAAAAATTCGTAATCTGTTTTTTCTTGCAATAACACCTTTCTACTCATTATTTAACTTCGAAAAAATCTTGCTGACCCCTTTACTCTTACCTGTTTTTTTTTCAGCTAGACGTTTGTTATTTTTTGCCTGATCGTGTTTGGGATCTACATGCAACGTCTTATCGTACCAATCTATAGCTTCGCTATATCTCCCTAAGTTAAATAGAGATGCACCTTTATTGAATAACGCATTGACATTTTTAGGATCTATTTTTAACGCCTTATCATACCAATCTATAGCCTCACTATATCTTCCTAATTCATCCAAGGCTGCACCCTTGTTGTTTAAAGCGTTTACGTGTTTAGGATCCACCTCTAAAGCTTTATCATACCACTCTATAGCCTCGCTGCTTTTACCTAATTCATCAAGTGCTACGCCTTTGTTATTTAGAACGTTTGCATTATGGGGTTTTAGCTTTAACGCCTTGTCAAAGCATTCTATACCCTTACTGTACCTTCCGAGAGTATAAAAAACCCAACCCTTGTTGTTTAAAGCGTTTACGTGTTTAGGATCTATTTTTAACGCCTTATCATACCAATCTATAGCCTCACTATATCTTGCAAGACTTTGTAGGGCCCTACCCTTATTGTTTAAAGAATCAGCATCAGCAGGATCTAATTTTAACGCCTTATCATACCAATCTATAGCCTCACTGTATCTACCTAGACTGTAGAATGCTGCACCCTTATTGTTCATAGCCATTGTATTTGTTGGTTTTATCTCCAAGACTTTATCATACCAATCTATAGCCTCCATGAATCTTCCTAATTCATCCAAGGCTGCGCCCTTGTTATTTAAAGCGTTTACATGTTTAGGATCCACCTGCAAAGCCTTATCATACCACTCTATAGCCACGATGTATTTTCCCAGACTATGTAGAGCCCTACCCTTATTGTTTAAAGCGTTTACGTGTTTAGGATCTACATGCAAAGCTTTATCATACCAATCTATAGCCTCACTGTATCTTCCTAATTTATCAAAGGCTGCACCCTTGTTGTTTAAAGCGTTTACGTGTTTAGGATCTACATGCAAAGCCTTATCATACCACTCTATAGCCTCACTGTATCTCCCAAGACTATATCGTACCTTCCCTTGGTTGTTTAAAGAAATCGGATCATTCGGTTCTATCTTTAACGCCTCATCATACCATTCTATAGCCTCGATGTATCTTCCGAGAGTATAGAATACCCAACCCTTGTTATTTAACGCGTTTAAATGGTTAGGGTATATTTTTATGGTCCTGTCAAAGTGCTTTATAGCCTCACTGTATTTTTCAAGCTTATAGAGCGACGTACCCCTGTTGTTTAAAGCGTTTACATTATTGGGAGCTATCTGCAATACCTTGTCAAAGTGCTCTATAGCCTCGTCATATTCTTCAAGCTTATAAAGGACTTGGCCCTTGTTATTTAAAGCGTTTACGTGTTTAGGATCTATTTTTAACGCCTTATCATACCAGTCGATTGCTTCGCTGTATCTCCCTAGCTTATTTAAGGTAAAGGCTTTATTGAGTATCACCTCTAAATCGTTTGCATCTCTTTCTAGAATCTTGTCATAGCATTCTATTGCATAATTATACTTGCCTAAATAGAAAAATTGGTTACCCAGTAATACCAGATTCTTTAACTCCAAGGCTTGTCTTGAAATTTGTAAATGCCCTATCTTTATATTTAATATTCTAGTTTTGCATTCGACCTCAGTTTTTTCTACTTCATCTAACATATTTTGACATGATTTGGCTAGTGCATTAGAAACGTCCCGCAGTTCTTGAGCCTTATCTTCATTCTGTTGAAAGTTATTAGACGTTAATTGGTACAACAGATTAGAATTATGAGATAACCTTTGGATTAGATCTGAGACTTTTAATGACAAATCTCCTGTATTATCAAAAATAATTGTGTTTTCAATTATCGTATAATCTAGTAATTGATCTTCGAAATTTGCTGTACCTGAATATGGAGTAAAATTTGTATTCTCATTAGATTCAGGAGAGATGGTATAATTAGTTTCATTTGAATTGTTCTGATCACTGCTATGCTTTAGATCAATCCCACAGCTGGGGCAAGAAGTCTCCCCATCCAATTTAAGAGTATAACCACATTGATGACAGAATGACATTAATATCCTTTTAGAGCCTCTGTATATAAAAGATAATTGCACAAATTTACTATTAAAAATCCCGAAATAGAACGCCTAAAATGAAAGAACAAGAAAAAAAGTTTCTAAATTAGTTCCTGTAAAAGAGTATAGAATTAGGAAATTCATCCCGCATTAAAATAATCATAAATTCAAGTTACTCGGTCTTCGCTGTTTTGATATCCAAACAAGGGTTTACTTTTAAGCGATTGACATTATATGAATTCAAATTCAAAAGAATACAAAGAGTTTGTTTGATACAATAAGGAAATTGTGGTTTCTGGGCAAGTATTTTTTGGGGTTAGTTGACCCTTTGAATTAGCAAAGTATGGCAAATAATATTGTGCTTGTATGAATGCGCAGGTTTTAGTGTGTGACGTCTTGTCGGTTCAGTTTGGTGATGCATTAATCATTATCCTAGCTTTTATGATTTAGAAAATTATCATCATCATAAAAAAAATCAACTAGATGTAAAATAATCAGTTCCTAATATACACCTAAACCCGATATGGGTCATCTCAGTGTCTATCATCTGTGGTTGTCGAGCCTCAGGTCGATGCATTAAGCAATAATTAAGAGCGCATTTATGTGAACCACCATTTACTACTTTTCATAGAATCTTAAACTGCGGTTAGCTGGGATCGTAGCTGTATTCCTGTGATACTATCTTGGATTAACAAAACTTGTAAGGCACGTTTTTACCTTTGTAGCGGCCTCATCTAAAGGCCGAACATACCAATCTGAAGTCCATTCCTAAACATTTCCTACCACGTCAAATATTCCAAAGCCGCTCGGATCAATTGAACCCAAAAAGTGCCTTCATATTTATAACTAATAGATTCTGGTAATGCAATTCTCCTTGCCACGTATTAATCGGTTGTGTTTTTGATATGATGTGTGTCTTCATATCCCACGTAAAATCCATTCCTTCGAGTCCACATCTTCCTGCAAACTCCAATTCTGCTTCGTCAGACAATCTATCCTTTCCTAGCCATTTCGCACAATCTTCTGCTTCTTCATAAGCGATGTGTTCTACATGATGATCACCTAATCCAACAATGGTACTGCTTGGTCCATGGGGATGATTCCAACAACTAAATTCATTTAAAAATTTATCAATTTTTTATTCAAATTTATTAACAATACTAAGGAAAATAAAGTATTGGCGGGCGGAGGCGAATCAAAGAAGGCTATCTATGCTGCATTGTTTGGTAATTTGGCAATTGCCATCTCCAAACTTGTTGCAGCATTATTTACAGGCAGTACATCTATGTGGGCTGAAACATACCATTCATTCTCAGATACTTTCAATCAGGTTCTACTTTTGATAGGTGTCAAGACTAGCAAAAAGGAAGCAAATGAGAAATATCCTTTTGGATTTGGAAAGGAACAATTCTTTTGGTCGTTCGTTGTAGCCATACTAATTTTTGGCGTATCAGGAGTGCTGTCTTTAGAACATGGTATCAGTTATTTTTTAAGTGAACATGATACTCATAAAGTAGAAAACACTTTAATAAATTATGTTATTTTAGCATTAGCTTTTGCATTTGAGGCAAATGCAATTAGAATAGCCTTTCGCATATTTAGAAAGACGATAGAAGATAGGGGTGATAAATTAACTTTACCCGTTTTTTTCACTGAGCTTAAAGAAAACAAAGATCCTATTATTATAACAGTACTAGTAGAAGATGCGGCTGCTCTTGTAGGAATATTGATTGCAGTAGTGGCGTTGGCTCTTTCTGATATAACTGGAAATACTGCATACGATGCAATCGGCTCCCTGATGATTGGGATAGTATTGATGGGTTTTGCATTATTTTTGGCTAGAGAAAACCGGGGCATGCTTATTGGTGAAGCTATGTCCAAACGAGATTTGAAAAAGATATACGATGCTGTATCTAATATCCCAGAAGTAGAAAAAATAAAATCAATTCGTACAATGCATTTTGCAGCTGAAGATGTTTTAATAGCAATTGAGATATGTTTGATTGAGAATTTAAATACTGTTACGATCGAATCAGTCATTGACAATATTCAAAGCAAGATCCATGAATCAATACCATTTGTTAACCCTTCAAAAATATACGTAGAACTAGCTCAAGAGAATAAATAATATCCGGCTATTACAACTTGAAACCCGATATATTTCCATATCTTTACACCCAAAAGTCATTTTCTATGAAATTGATTATCAAATAGCGGTATAAAATTTGAAATAACTATGCTATTGCCTAAATTTATTGACAACAAAAAGTATCATGATTTCTAGATAGAGTCATAGAAATTATTTTTATGACGTTTCTCCTTGCCAAATCAACCAGGATTAATAATTGTTAATGTTCGCTTTTGGATAACTATAACTTGTAAATTTGTATTGTTGCCTATAAATACAAGTAATATACAAACTATACCTGTAGTTTTTTACGATCATTCCTATTACTAAATGTTAATACAATTTATGAAAATATGGAGATTATGAAATTAATGACTCGAGTTGTTATGATAATCATTTCTTCACCCTTGAATTTGCCTATGTATAGAAACGTAGAACTGGAGAGAATCAAAGGGCTTTTGCGGGACGTGGTACATTAACAAATTCAAATGTTTAGTGTAATGAGCAAAATAAATATGATTACTGTTCAAAGGTATTTACCAGTGCACTTTCAAATAATACCATATTAAGAACATTATAATAATAGGGAACAATAATGTTTATGTCTTGACATTACTTGTGGTTTGACTGAAGAAACAAACGAAGGCATCAAACCACATTAGCAGATTCATTTTCAGGCATTGTATAATCAAAATTAAACCATTGATCGAAAGGCACATAAGAAATGAAAAACATAAATCAAAAAATTCCACCATCTGGAAATACGCATTCTGTTCAAAATGTAGGGGATTAGGAATTCTAGGTTGGATCATGAGTATCATTCTATTTTGAAATCTCAATTAATTAACAAATTTATTTTTATTATTACTATGGATGCTCTTCGTAAAAGCCATGCTTTCAGGATAGGTACCAAGTTTCAGTATGACGCCGATTCATTAATTCACTTTCCTTTTTGGAGATATATTTAATATTTTGAGTTTGATTAACGCCTAAGAAACTGTTTTATTTAAAACCATACATTTATTGCAAAAATTAAGAAAATTAGTATATATTTAGACTGACCCTCTTGCCCAACTTACAATGCTTCTACCTACGCAAATTTCCAAACAAATGAGAATAGAAATTTTTATTGGCATCTGCTGGTGGGTTTAGTGATGAATGGTAAATAAATATATCAAAAGAACATACATCAAAAGCAGTTGTTTTCTTGTATAATTGCAATATTACTCTATGCTCTCCATTATTAGGAAAAATATATTCTATCGAAAATTTTCCTTTGATTACAGGTATGATTTTGTTTTCAATTTTGTACAACTTGATATCGTGATCCGCCAGCGTTACTTTTCCCGTCAACCCGGGAAATACACTTGAATCATTTAGTGTTCTAACACCAAATAGAATTTTAGTTTTTTGATCGATTATTGGAACATCGGGCATAAGCCTCATTGTAGTATTAAGATTATTTTGCTGGCTTGTCCAAACATTACTATGTGAAGTAATGTTATATTCAATTTGAGAATAATATGAATACTAAATATGTGGAACAAAAATATAGTGTGCCGGAAAACGATAAAATAGGGAAAAAAAATTGTGTAGTTCGGATCCTCAAGAATAAGGGAAGGCTTCTTTTAACCAACATATTAGCAACGCTACCCAATATTTAATTTTAGGCTGATGGTTTTGGCAAAGTCATCATTAAATCGTGCTAGAAAACAAACGATAATTATATCAAAGTGCCATCTGTTAAAATTGCATTCACAGCTTTGAATACACAATTCCTAAATCTCAAATTAAACCTATACACGTTCCATTTTAAGGAGCTCATATCCGTATTATTTTTTTACAGCCTACTTAACAGCCGTTGAAATAAATATGGATTGCTCAAATTCTAACTGGAAATACTACTAATCGAATTTTACTTCTTAAAAGGTAGATATTTACTCAAAAATAGAATTTTTTAGTGGTACAGATCTTATATCCCCTACTACAAAGCCCTGAGTACATTTTAGAAAACCATTAAATAATTCTAAAAAGAATTCTACTATTCTGGAGAACAAATTTGTCTGATTGTTAGAAATTTCAGAATTAATGTTATGGACACTTTCATCTAAACGTGGCAATACCCACTCGAACTGACTATTAATAATAAAAACAGGCTTCAAGTTCTGGAAATGATTGAATCTATATATTGTTTTAAGTCATCCTGTTTAATATTAACCACACAATTTAACTATGGACCGTCTTGTTAATATAATAGTTCTACGTATATTATGTATTCAGCAACATATGAGTATGAAATTGAAAGATTTTATATGCTTTCTTTACGATAATAAAATGATAAATTTAAACAATCTGTTGAGCGACGATGAAAATGGATCTATAAATCGACTAAAATTACAGAAATATGTATTTTTAGCACAAACCTCTTTACACAACAACTTTGGCTATGAGTATAATATTTATAGAAATGGCCCATATTCGCCAGACCTAGCAAATTATTTTTATGAGGGATTAGATCTTGATAGTATATCTTCTGACATAAACGAGAAGAAATGGATCGACGACACGGCCTTTACCGACAGATTTTTGACTCTGTTTAAAGACAAGGACCATGAGTGGTTAGAGGTAGCGGCTACTCTAGTAGATAGTACTGCTTATTGTGAAAATGAACAAGAGTCACTAAATAAAGTTTACGCTATTAAATCAATGTTTAGTAGAGATTACATTGATCAAATATGGAATGAATTGAAAGATAAAAGTCTAGTTCAATATGAATCTGGTCTCAAACCAAAAAACTTTCTCTCTATATTCTAATTATTTTAGCTAAATAGCAGGTTTACCACTACAGAGTTTCAGATCCATAAATTATTTTGTTAATTATCGCATTTCTAGGAAATACCGCATCCATAATTATAGAATTTTTTCTCATGCTTATTGAGGCTGGTTACCATAGATGATCTGTCAACTGGATTTCGTATTGCCCATAAATGTAATACAACTACCTTATGTTTTTAACTTTGAGCCCATATTTGCATGCTGAGTATCAGCTTTAGATGTAAATGACTTTCCCCATGAAGAATAAATTTCTTGGTGCGTTCAAACAAGCATTTTGCCATCTAAAACTAGTAAAGAATGACAAAAAACCTATTTCGAAATATGATCCTATCGTGAGGTAATAGAAAAACTGTCATTTTGGGTAATTATTATTAATCTGCTTGGATGGGACGAACTTTCTAATGTAAATTAATATCAGAGTTAATGAACCTAATTATATGATTGTGTGCATCTTTTGGACCTGATTTATTATATTCTTCACATTCACCACTTTTTTTTGCTCCAAATCTAGTATCCCGAATGATATTCTTTTAAATCTCAATTGATCAAGACCATAATCATCAGTAGATGTATACAGTTATAGTTTTGTTATTACGTGTTTAATATTGGTTGGGGCTCAATACCTAAAAGCTAAGTCAAATCTACAATCTTATTTGTTCGTATAAATTCTCTTAAAGCAGATGACTCTTCTTTATATGCTTTAATTGTGTAAACTTTACCATCTGGACATTTTAGTGATACTCTCACTATGGTGGTCTCTATATCTGAACCATACACAGGTGGTTCTACCTTGTCTATCTTGCAGCCTGCAGCAACTAATTCCTTTAGTTCGGAAATACTCTTAAATTCTGATATGAAAAATCACAAAATAATATAGTTACTAATTTATAAAAAGATTTTGACAGCTCTGATTCTTACCATAAAAGTAGGCAAGGAGAGATGGCATTATTTTTGTAGCGGTTACTAAAACGAATCAAATCCTCCAGTATCCATTCCGCCCACATCGCCAAAACCACCTGTGTCAGAAGCACCTGTGTCAGAAGCACCTGTATCTGATGCTGCTCCTGAATCTTCAGCTCCAGACCCTCCTGATTCGTCTGCCTGGCCTTCAGTCTGAGCACTTTCACCTGGATTCATTGACATTCCCATAAAAGCCATCATAGAAGTAAACATTACCATGCTCATTAGTCCAGAAAATAACATCATCGGCATCCAGCTTCGGTTTTCGTTCATGTAGCTTTGTATTTGACTTTTATCGCCGGTTTCGTAGAGTTGTTGAAGTCGCTGTGATTTATACGTTAATTCTTGTTTTTTTGAATCTAGCATTTTCATGCCTGTCTCTGAAATATGAACCTCAGTTTTCTTATTACCAAAAAAACCCTTCTTAACAACCGTGTTTATTAATTTCTGGTTTGTTAGGTCATTTACAATCAATGCTACCTCGTCTTTGGATAACTTTGTAACTTTGGCAATGCTGTCTATCTTTTTCATACCCCTGGAGATTGCGTCTAATACCATAAAATGATTTGGACTTTCGTTAAAGTTGTTATTTGATGACATAATTATATATAAAACAATAATTATTTAAACTAGAGTTCGTATTATCTGCGCGTATAATGTTGCAATATTGAAGAACAATATAGAAGAAACAAAATCATCATCGATACTCGTTGCCATCGATGGCTGGTAGAGTCGCATTAGACAGGTTAGAACCTAAATTTGATGTCAAATTGCCTTCTAGCAGTGGCTAAAACGCTGCTCGTGTTAAATTATTATCATTAGGCTGTGCTGTCGCTAAGATCAGAGCTCCACCTATCGTAGTAAAGGATGTAATGACGCCTATTAAAGCGAAAATATACAAAATCTTAATAGAATTATATGATCAACAAATTATATAACGTACATATTTCTACTATATCCAATTTTTATGTAAAACCATCCTTTCAACTGGAGAATCACACCTTTAGATTTTAATATCGTATTATAAACTCTGACTTTGGGATGCTTCCTGCCTTCATCCAATAATGACTATCCGTAATTATTACATTTGTTATTAAATCTGTCCCGGCCCCACCTGACTCAGAAGAGTGTTTGCAATTAATTTCATTTGAAACTTAATGCTTAATTCTCATCAGCTAAACATGCACTTATTGGGCTGTAAGGGACTATTCGAAAGATACGATAGAGTAGGCGGCGGAAAAGAATCTGTCTATGCTTTGGGTTATAAACGGTGCTCAGGATGTAGCTTAAACATTGGATTTAACGGTATTCGTTGTCCGTGTTGTAACTATCCTTTGCGAACTAAGAAGAGAAATTAATAATGCCAATTTGAAACTAACAAACAAAAGATATTATTATATTACACGGAAAATTCCTTTTGATACATGTCATTGGTAATTCGAGTTCGGGAGAATCCAAAAAAACTACTACCGACATTTAGAATCGACGAAAATGTACTTAATGTCTTGAGGTCAGAATCGGATAGGAATCAAATTACCTTAAACAGTTTCGTAAACCAGCTCCTCAAGCGTTATGTTGATTGGATATGTTCGAACCAAAAGTGGGTATGATACCTCTAGCAAAACCAATTGAAGTCGAATTATTTAAAAAAATGAGCAAAGAGGATATATCGAACATGGCTGTGAATATCGATAAAGACGTCGTTCATGATATCGCCCTATTTATGAAGAACCGTATGGACCTTGAATCATTTCTTTCATGGTTTGAAACAAGAATGGCTAGTTCATTGACTGAAACTAATCACACGGTCCAAGATGGTTATCACGTCTACGTTTTAAAACATGAGCTTGGGCAAAATTGGACATTGTATCATAAAATTATTTTAGAACTGATGTTCAATGAAATATTCAATATGACCGTGAATATTACCATAAGTAGTACAACAATTAGATTCAAGTTTAGAAGTTAAATTTCCAAACCCGATAACCATTTTAGTGTTTTCATTTGTATAACTGTAACTTAACAATATCTTAATCAACATAATTCTGATAATATCGTTAATCATTTCATCTTGATTAACTATTTCCAAGGAATTTGGAGAATAAAAGCAAATAACGAACCAATATCAGAATGCAATTCCAATAATGATATTCTTACATCTTGAATATGAATCTAAATTTGTGATATTCACAATAAGTATGTACTTTATGGTGGAACTTGTGTTTATATAGCTCTTGGAATTCGCTTCCAATCATCTTTTTGTCATATGCATCCTTATTTCTTACAAAAAGTACGTTCCCAAATTATACAATAATATTCTATAACTTTTTTACTAATAAATATTCTATAAATGTCTTTATATAGTTTTTTCTATAGTATTATTAGATGAATAACAAATCATTTGCAAATAAAGCTATAATTACGACAACCGCACTGGTGATCTCATTCATACTTTTGATGGGACCTACGTCGATGACATTAGATGTTTTCGCTCAAGGCAACTCAGTTAACCAAGGAATAGGCCAATCACAGGCTTCAACTCAATTAGGAATTTGTGTATCAGGTGATGGTACCTTATTTTCATGTAACAACCTCAACTTCCAAAACCAAAATAATGAAGGAAACAATGCAGCAGCACAAAGTGGAGGAAATGGTAATGGTGACGATGACGATGACGGCGGCAACAGCGCTAACCAAGGCATCGGTCAATCACAATCCTCTAACCAAAACGCATTGTGTGTATCAGGTGAAGGGACATTCCTATCATGTAACAACGTAAACGTACAAAACCAAAATAATGAAGGAAACAATGCAGTAGCCCAACAAGGTGGTAATGGTAATGGTGACGATAACGGCGGCAACAGCGTCAACCAAGGCATCGGTCAATCACAATCATCCAGTCAAAGCAGTGGAGTAGTCTCTGGTGACGATTCAGTATTATCAGGTAACAACGTAAACGTACAAAACCAAAATAATGAAGGAAACAATGCAGCAGCACAAAGTGGAGGAAATGGTAATGGTAATGGTAATGGTAATGGTGGCGACAAACACGATGACGATAACGGCGGCAACAGCGCTAACCAAGGTATAGGCCAATCACAAGATTCTGACCAAAGCAGCAGTGTAGTCTCTGGTGACGATTCAGTAGGATCAGGTAACAACGTAAACGTACAAAACCAAAATAATGAAGGAAACAATGCAGCAGCACAACAAGATTAACCTAAAATAACCTACATTTTTTTATTTTTTTATTTTTCGAAAGACTATCACTTTAAAAGGGACCTTTCTATATATCTATGCCATTTCTATGCCATTTTTCATGAAATAAAGGATCGTTGGGTACAATTTGAAGGAAATCCAGTGAAATGTTAATATTTAATAAACAAATATCTGCCTATCAAAAAGATGCTCTAATAGATGGGAATTATTGTACCATATTTGAAAGCCCTATCTCATTACTAAATTGGAAAAGGTTTGATAGCAAAATGCTCAATATGATAGGTGGGTTGATGTGTGTTAAATTCTGATGAACAATTCCAATTTCTAGCTTTATTTTTCAAAAGAGTCTAATTGTTCAGAAAAAGGGTTGTCCTCTTGCTTTCGGACTACTCAACGAAATGATCATACTTTATTGTGAAGCATTTGTATATGATGGTTAAGCTATCATAATTAACTAAATTTGAATTACAAATGGTTAGCATTAAGTAATACAACTATTGGTACCCTCATGGCATCTCTTGATAGGAATATAGTAATAATAGCTCTTCCTTCAATTGCCAACGAATTACACACCTCTCTTATTACACTCGTCTGGATAGCAATTGGGTATTGGGTAGTAACGGCTTCAGTGTTATTGACGTTTGGAAGACTTGCTGATATGTTTGGGCGAGTTAAACTGTATAATCTCGGATTTGCTTTGTTTACAATTGGCTCTGGACTTTGCTGTGTGTCTCAAACTGGAGAACAATTGATTGTTTTTCGGATTATCCAAGCATTTGGAGCCGCTTTTATTTTTTCAAACAGCTCCGCCATCCTGTCGGACTCATTCCCAGAGTCTGAGAGGGGAAAAGCTTTGGGAATAAATCAAATATCTATTGTAGTGGGGTCAGTCATGGGCTTAGTAATCGGTGGGGCTTTAACCTCATATTTTGGATGGAGGTCTATATTCTGGATAAATATTCCTATAGGAATATTTGCTACGTTATGGGCATTATCAAAACTAAAAGAATTAGGAACAATAAAAAAGGAAAAAATTGACTGGTTGGGAAATTTGCTATTTGCGGGAGGATTGATACTCCTGTTAGTTGGAATCACTTTCGGCTCTTTTCATCTCTTAAATATTTTCGAAACTATCTTGTTTGTACTGGCTGGAATCTCTTCGTTAGTGCTATTTTATAAGAATGAAAAAAAAGTGAGTTTTCCCATGATAGACCTTGGATTATTTAGACTTAGACTCTTTACCAGTAGTAATATTGCGATTTTCTTTAACTCACTTGCTCGTGGAGCCTTCACTTTCGTGATGGTATTTTACCTTCAGGGACCGACGATGCTCCTAAACCCATTAGACTCGGGGATCTATCTTATTCCAGTCTCCCTCGCATTGGCAATAGTTGCTCCAATAACCGGTTGGTTTTTTGATAAATATAAGTCTCAAATTATCTCCCAGATGGGATTGATTGTTTCTGCAATGGGTTTTATTTTGTTGACTACCATGGGTTCAAGGATTTCATATATCGATGCTATACTGCCACTTGCACTCATAGGAGCAGGAATGGGTATATTTACTTCGCCTAATCGAGCCACCATAATGAACTCAGTACCGCCAAACAGAAGGGGGGTAGCAGCCGGTATCAGTACTACACTGGTTATGACTGGAAGTGCATTTAGTATCGGATTGGTCTTTTTGATATTTTCCGCTTTGCTACCGGCCGAGTCAGTCGATCTCATCTTTTCAGGTTCGACAGACTACACGAGTCATAATTCAATTCAATTCAATAACACCAACATAGACAAATTTATTTTATCTATTCACGTAATATTCATAGTTTCTGCTCTATTAATGATATCTTCAGTATTGATTCAGCGTAAAATGAAATGAGCGGATCTGGAGCAAAGCTCATTTCTTGTTTCATTGAGGTTTTAAAGGATATATCATAATATACTAAATTTTTATATAGCGATAATTAGTAACATACTCGCTAATAGATCTAACTATACTATTTATATTAGACGACAACCATAAATCTACCTAGTGGTAAAAAAATTATCATCAAAAACAAATGAGAATTCGCAGATCTATCTGTTAAAACCCTTTTGCGTTTATGATGCACCGGTTATTTTCCACTGGTTATCATTAGAGGAGGGGTTTTCTAAATAATACCATTCGATTATGAGAATGAAAACATAATCATAAATGCTGTTGAAAAAGTTGACAAAGATGTAGTAAACATAGCCAGCGTAAGAATGGTCAAGGATCAATTATTACGAATTTTTCCTGTAGAAGGTGTTGGGTCGGGGGTAATAATAGATAAGAAAGGATACATATTGACAAATAATCATGTCATTGAGAAGTCAAATAAGTTAAAGGTTACAACCACGGACGGAAACATCTATGACGGAATGATAATTGGAACAGACCCTATTACTGATTTAGCTATAATTAAGATCGAATCCAAGGATGCGTTATCTTACGCGGAATTAGGCAATTCGGATGAATTGAAAATAGGACAAATAGTAATTGCGATTGGGAATCCTTTTGGTTTGGATGGGGGTCCATCTGTTACCGCAGGAATTATAAGTTCTTTAAGCAGAAAATTGCAGTTCGAGCGAGGTATCATGGAGCTTGTTCAAACCGATGCATCGATCAATCCTGGCAATTCAGGGGGTCCACTCGTAAATACCAAAGGGCAAGTGATTGGAATAAATACCGCGAAAATGCCTTATGCACAAGGTATAGGATTTGCAGTGCCGATAAATGTTGCAAAGTTGATAATAAATGATTTAATAATGAATGGACGCGTTACCAACAGGCCATGGATAGGCATTTCCACAATAAAGATTACGAGTGAATTAGCAAATTCTTATGGACTACCTACCAACGAGGGCTCTTTAATTGCTGAGGTACAAAGGGATGGCCCCGCTTACATAGCCGATTTGCGTAGAGGAGATATCATTGAGTCAGTAGATGGAATAAAAATAATTGATCCATATCAGATTTCACATCATATACGAAAGAGGAACATTAAAGACCGAATAATTATTCAAATAAATAGATATGGAAAAAAAATGAATAAGGAAATCCAATTAATGCCTCATCCCTCAAACCTTAATTAAATAGTTTCTAGGGTAACGTTTTCTAGTTTAACTTCCCAACCCAGTTCCTTTCCTTTTTTGAATGATTTTAGCCATATTTTATTCTATTCTGTCAATAAATTTGTGTGATACTAATAGGAGTATCTTATTTAAATAGAATTAAGAGGTTATTGTGGACCTGTACAAGATGTACTTTGAGATAAAGTACTGGAATGGGTCTTGTTTATTCCTCATTTATCATCTCTTGTATACCGTGACCCAGGTCTTCTAAGAATGCTATTTGAGATAGAGGTTTTCTTTCTCTAGGTTTTGTATTTTTAACTCTGAATTTTTCTGGTAAGATATCATTTGTACCTTGATATCCTATTGCTATCATGATCCCAACTTCATAATCATCAGGTATCTTAAATACCTCTTTTGCTAATTTTACATTAAATCCGCCCATCTCGTGCATGATTAGACCCTGATTAAAACTCTCCAAGAACATATTCTCATTTGCAGCGCCAAGGTCATGAAAATAAAGTCTATTTGATTCTTGACTCTCTGTATAGGTCTTTTTTGTGATGGCACATATCAAGATAGGTGCTTTTTTTGCAAAAAAATTTGATTGTAGTAGAACTGATTGAGCCTCAAATAATCTACTGGGATTGTCACTAGTAAAAACAATATAACGCCAGGGTTGTTCGTTTCTCGAAGATGGTGTCCACCTAGCTGCCTCTAGTATCGAAAATAGTTTTGCTTTCTCCACCTTTCTTGTCGAAAATGCTCGAGCACTCCACCTTTTTCTTAACAGATCATGAATAGGATAATCGGTTACCGCATGATTATCTATGATGCTTTTCTCCAAATTGGATCAAAAAAGAAATCCAAGAGTCATTAATTAAAGTTCTTAAAGAGTCAAACAGTTTGAAGGATACTGTGATTGTATCTTGATAATCCCATAACCAAGTTTTTATGTATCACTTTCTGGAAATTGTGGATCTCCTTCTCTTATGGTTTGTTAACTTTCTTACTTGTTGTCCATCTTCTTCAATTTCCTGATCAGCTGGTTGGTTTCTTATATTCAATTTTGCAATACGGGGGGTGGCCATAGCAAATTGAATATGAAAACACGAAGATGATTGACAGAGTGAACAATGTAACTTTTCGTCATTAAAATGGATTTCCGTAATCTTATTTTCTTTATAGTCTTTAATGTAGAGTGTATCCCTAGTGCATCCCTCCTCTGACAAAAAAGGGGCATAGTGTTTCAAAAATTCATCTTTTTCTAGTATCTCATGTAGTAACTCGTTTACAAATCCTCCAAAGTGTTCATTTATATAGGGATTCCTTTCTCGTTCCCTCTTCCATTTACTTCTTAACTCTTTTACAATGTTGACTCTTAGGGTAATTAATTCAGCAGAATTTGATCTCGGCATCTTTCTAGTCATGTTATACTAGAGTGATATATAACCTTAATAATCAATGAAGTACAGTAGCTATACTACTTTATGCAGTGTAAGACGAGTTAGGTTCTTTCCCTTTTCCTTTGCAGCGGTGTGTCAAAATAGATGAAAATAAATAACAAGTAATTCCTCTGTAATTAATGTATAATAAACTCATTCTTTTTGCTTTCATTCCATTATCATTATTGCTATTATCGATAGGAGCAATGAACTTTCAAATAGATTATGTCGAAGCACAATCAAATTCGACACAAAAAACATTCACCGATTCAAATCAAACATATACTCTCAATTATCCTTTAGACTGGGAAATAGCTCCGAGAAATTCTACCTTCCCATATTATGGAGAAACTACCGCATTAGTTCTACGACCTATACCGGGTGAGCCTGTCACTCCATTAAATGAAATATTATTTGGCATTTCTATTAGTGATGTAAAGAGATCACTAATAGACAGCGAGTTATTACCCGCAGAATTCCTG
The DNA here is from genome assembly GCA_041747305.1 of Candidatus Nitrosocosmicus sp. GTDB lineage: Archaea > Thermoproteota > Nitrososphaeria > Nitrososphaerales > Nitrososphaeraceae > Nitrosocosmicus. Next base: position 4,276 of record JBGTFK010000228.1, on the reverse strand, counting down.
AATAAATTAGTCACTGATAAGATAAGTTCCTTTCAAGATCCATCATCAATCTATGGAAATTTGAATGTAAAGCTACTTGGAAATAACTATACCGGACTTGGTGATCAGCCTGCTAAAGAATTGACCTTCCTTGCCCAAAATATCGGGACTTTCGAAGTGGATACCTATACTATCTATAATAACCAATTGTATCATTTCAGTTTCATTAGTCCGCAGTCAAATGTATCTGAGATGTATAAAGAGTTTCAACAAATCAAGGAATCTTTCAGATTCATGCAATAGATTCTATCGATAACCATGGTATGCCGGGTTTAGTTAGCTACCCATGTTTTTTAACATATTATGAAAATCTTCATCTGATACCTTGTTTTTTATTTCCATAATCTGTTCAACATCTTGACCTGCCAGATACCTAAACTTTGGATTGCTGTCGTTTATGGCATCCAGTACCACATTAGCAACATATTGGGGCCTCTCGCCACTCTCAATTAATTTTTTCATCCCTTCTTCCATGTTATTCATAAATTGAAAGTATGGCGAATTAGGGTCTGTAGATTTTTGTGCTAATATTGCTGCTTTAATGAAGTTAGTTTTGATTATTCCAGGCTCTATTACTACAGTTCTAATCCTAAATGGTCTAGCTCATAGGATATGGATTCAGTTAATCCTTCCATAGCAGATTTTGAACTCGCATATGCTGAATTAGTTGCGATACCAAAACGGCCAAGGCCGGAACTCATATTGACAATTGTTCCAGATCTCTTCTTTCTCATTATGGGTAACACTGCCTGTGTAACCCGTATCAATCCAAAAAATTTGTATCAAATTGTAATTTTATTTCATCTATCAAAAGATCCTCAAAAGCCCCACTCAAGCCATATCCTGCATTATTAACCAGGACGTCGATTTGATTAGACTCATTTTCTATAGTTTCAATGGCTTGTTTAACCGAGATATCGTTTCTAACATCAAGTAGAATACATCTCAAGGGAATGTTTTCTTTATCGGCGATAGATTTCAGGGTTGAACTTTTCTGTAAATCCCTCATCGTTGCATAAGTAATGAACCCGTGTCTTGCTAGCATCAATGATGTCTCAAAACCTATTCCACTTGAACTTCCGGTCACAATTGCAACTCTCTTCTCACTCATGGTTGTTGTAAAAATTCAAATTAATAAGTTAAGTTATTCAAGTGCAAGTAAGTTGAATCAAAGCTGAATTTCACATCGTGGTCAACAATCGCAAAGTAACTTGGTTGTCTTCTTGTTAGATGTACCTAATATCACCAATAAAATTTATTCCTCATTCATCTTTTACAGTCATGGACATTGCAGTTATTCAACAAATCTCTCAGAAACCCAAGTTGATTTATTCATTATCTTTTTGTAATAGGATTTACTCAACAGAACCGTGTTTTCAATTCTTCATTTGGTATTAACTTGGTATCTATTAAATAATGGATGAAGGGGTGGAGGGTTAAGGCTTTTAAGACATCCAAAAGTGATGAATTCTTTCGCACTTATCCCATTAAAGTTCATGTTTTTAAAAAATAACATTGGAGTGATAGATAACTAAGCCATCAATTAAAAAATCTGTTGAAATAATAAAAACAATCCATTTTGTATCTATTGTAAGGCACTATTATGATGACCTACAACAGTACCTTCTTTGATAATGATACAACATTGACATCCAGAATCTAGACAACTCTTTGATTTCTTATGGTTACAGATCGAACACATACATATCTTTGCTAAATCTGTTTTCGTTCTCATGTTCTTAAATAAAGAATATTTACTAAACAACGTCATTAGAATTCCTAATATAATAACGATAGTGCCAGGTAGAAAGGTTCTGGCTACCATAAGAAATATGCCAAATGCCATCATGCATATGCTTACAATCAACATAATATTCATAAATTTCTCAGGCTCCAATAATGTTTATCATAAAGATCCTCTTTATTGGTAATTTCATTCTCAGGATTCACTTTCTTTTTTCTAATTTTTCTGAATTTTTCAAGAATCTGTGCTAGCTGATCTTCCGAAATTTTTGATACCCTTGAATCGCATTCAATACATTCCGCATCCAATACTTGTTCAGTAATGTCCACAATTTCGTTCTTATGAGTTAATTCCTCTTCGGTTAATATGTTCAAACTAGTAAATCTAAAAAAGGTAAAATCGCTCATGAAATAATATTATGTGTAGTCCTAGTTATATTTATGGAGTCATAAATGACTGGTTAATTGTTCTAGGGATTTAATATTTAAAGTATTAGTCCCTATTAGTCTGAAACTCCTTTGCGTTAAATTCTGTTCCAGACTCTTGATAGGTTTCCATTTAGTACGGGATTTTTTACCATCAAAATCGCGTTGAAGTAACAAACCTGATAATTACCTAAAGAGTCAAACCTAGAATTATCACCACTGCAATATCTTCTTACATCTTGGAAACCTCATAACACATTCTACATACTGTCTTGACTGTCTTCCCATAATGATCATCTATAGATCTCTTGCGTAATTAGACTGACATCAAAATTTTATAAATGTTGGTAATTGTTTGCAATATTTATATCATAGAGTCTGAATTCGCGTTAAAAACTACTATTTTATTAGTAAATTTCCATTGGTGCTAGTTACGCAATAAATCTTAATTTGATTATAATGGCTAAAAACCTTACAAGTTCTGATAATGCTTGGGAGCCGAAAAGTTAATCTAAAATATGTTTATGGGTTTCCTACTCTCTCATAATGTTTATTTGTTGCGAGAATTTCAACTTAGATGGAGAACGAGATAGGTTGGCTGATAAAATAAAATGCTATCATATTTTGGTAAAGAAGCAAAGTGAAGCGTTATTGATATTGGAAAAATTGAAAAAAGGGGAAGGCTTTTCAAACCTGGCTAAGGAGTTTTCTATTGACAAAGGAAGTGGAAAAAAAGGCGGCGACCTGGGTTTCTTTGGAAAAGGAATGATGGTCAAACCTTTTGAAGAAGCAGCGTTCAAGCTAAAAAAGGGGGAGGTTACGGCTGAGCCTGTAAAGACCGAATTTGGATATCATATAATAAAGCGGTCAGGATAATAGTAAAAAAATGTATAAGGTTTATGGCTTTATGGATCAATGTAAGATAATTCTGTAATGCCTGGGGAATCTTTGAAAAGCCTGGGGAATCTTTGAAAACCTAATTATTTAGACAAATCATAATGTTTTTTATGAAATTCAACTAAAATAAACTACCTAGGTATGAATGTCATGCCAATATAACTTCTTTTCAATCATTTTTCTAAACCTGTGATAGCTATGATGTTCTATTTTATCGAGCTAATAGTTGGATTTTAATTCATAAAGGGATCTCTCCGTCATAGATTAAACTATATTCTGATTTTAAACCCCTTCTTATTGTGCATCTTGATATAACCATGCCAAACATGAACCTTAAAACCAGGTCAAAGTTATGAAATTACCAATCAAGGTTAACAGTTGTGTAAAGAATATGGTATACTTTCCTGTAAACCAATCATGTTCGCTTAGATCCTGATCTTTTGTTAATTATTTTGGGTCTAAATATGAGGGGCGACATCCTCGTTGACAATATTGCTTGTATCTCGCGCCGTACTCTACTAAAATAAAATAGGAAGGGACCAAGTGCAGGCATAAAAATATAGTTATAGTACATATACCCTCCAAACACCTAAAGTATTCAATAGTCACCGAAATTATGTGTATCCTGACCGTGCGTTTGAGTCATAGTTTGTAAGACCAGTGGTGTTTCAGAGAGGGGTGTTAAACGGTAGTCAAAAAGAAGATACGACAGAAAGAGTTTCTGTTTAGAGGTTAAACCGGTAAGAGGATATGACGAGATTATCAAGAAGATGATTTTAGGGATAGCTAACATTTACCATATGTCAAACAAGATGGATATAGTCGACCATATCAAATACTAAACTATTACAGATTGTATTTCTTCCGTATATTTCTGGACATCGACACGAAAGAAAAGCAAGGAAAGTTCTGATAAATACAATACCGCATACCCTGACAGTCAACGATAGGAATAATTCCGCCTTTTACAATGAACAGCACATCGACAAAACTGGTTTGAGAATATTTTGTGAGTACAAGAATCATGTTGGTAAAACAAGCATATCAATATTCATACGAGCATTTGTGGACTGCATCACTCAATCAAGATGCCTGAATCCGTGAAACACATAACGCTTTTTAAATAGATTGATTAATATATCATAAGTATAGCGTTTATCAGTTCTTTTAT
>JBGTFK010000227.1:0-16239 GCA_041747305.1 Candidatus Nitrosocosmicus sp. | reverse complement strand
ATAACCATTCCTTGTTCCGAGATATTTATAATCCTCTAGATTCTCTATTATGTCGCCATCCATAATCCATTGAAAAGTTCTTTTTTCTTTTTCACTTATAGAATCATCTTCGATGCAAACTAGTGTATCATGTTGATCTATGCCGAAATTGTAACCAATTACCTTGGTTCCCTTGGTTAAGAGAAGGGTAAATGGACTTTGATCATTTGGTCCAGGATCAAATCTATGTACTATTAATTTCATAAGATAAAATAGCGACGACGTCTATTAATTACTGTATTGTTTTAAACGTAAGCTGCTAAGTTTGATCATGATGTATATTAAAGATAATTGCCTGATTAAATTGAACAGATTTTGTCATTATTAATAGGATAACATGATAAATCCAATGTAACAGTATTGATAATTCAGATAGATGAAAAATATTAAAGAAATAAATCCGATAAATATTATTCAATAATCATACAACGTCAATCAACTCGGCAATGCGATCAAAATTGATTACAAGGCAGTACCCCATCACATCCATTTATTAGAGAACAATCTAGTAACTGAATCTGGAGACAAATATGGAATTCTCTAATTTATATGGAATTACCAAAAGGCAAACATGGATACATTCACAGAAGTCAAAAACCAAATCGGTAAGTCAAAAGGAAAGAAATAATGATTATGGAAGAGATGTGGAAATTATTATTATTCTTGATGGTTACTATTTCTATATTTTGATCTTACTAATTCATATCAGTTCCAAACAAAATAACTCAACAGTCCTCAGATGGTAAACTATATTCTATTGTTTCCACTCAGTTATTTGGTTGAGTCAACTTGTAGAGACTTTTTGGTTCCATTTTCCGATTACAATTGACATTGAACTAATCAGAGCAGTAATGGCATCCAAAAAGAACTGTTTACTCAAACCATCATAAAATATAACCTTGTATAAGCTAATTAACGGGTGAGACTTGATCATAGAAATATTCATGGGCAATATTAGACTGTCTAACTCGATATATGTTAAATCCATTTCATTCCTAGTAATTTGGCTTTCAATATTTTTATCCAGTTCAAAGGTTGTTCGGATTATAAAACCATCATCTAAATCCTTTTGAAATTCTAAAAAGAATGGGGTAGATAACCCAGACGAATATGGCAATTGAGGGGATATTTGTGCTTGAAATTCGATACCTTCAGTTTTATTTTCCTTTGTGGTATCCTTTGCTTCATAGCCCCATTTTTTTAACCAATCAATCAATTCATAAAATTTTGATTCTTTTAATTTAATCAATTCAGTTCCATTTTTACCTGCGTCTTTTTCAACCGTTATCTCCTTATTTACATTGCTAGAGGTAGATTCAGCCGCAGTATCGGTTTTGTTCGAAGTAGACATCTTCTTAATTAAAATTAGAATATTATTTAAACAATGATTTCAATCTCAATTATGAGACTAACGTTTTGTTCAATATCATAAAAGAAATTTAATTGTTCCTTATATAAGTAATTACTCCTGCGAATTGAAGAAAGAGAGAAGGAACATTGGGATCTCCTGTGTGATAAACATATAGAATTAATTAAGAATTATAAGAGTTGACCTTGTTCTTATTTCGATGCGGATCCGTGCCCTCTGTTCATTCCAAATAGTCTATTATGATACTAATAACATAGATAGAGCCTCTATTACTCAGGTAATATACTGCAATCAAGGATTATCTGTAAGTTGCTAGTATTATTTAATAATGATCTTTATTATCGGTTTCGATTCTACATTTTAAAAATCACTAAATTACTGAAAGTCAACAAATAGTATTTTTAAATATTTGGAATTATATATTATGGCAGTTAATTGCCAAAAATACTGACTGGAAATTCTGTTAGATAAGCCTTAGATATAAAGAATTGCAACCTTGTAAATTTTTGAAAAGATTTTGTGCACATTATAAACTTTATTGCACCAAGAGATAAGCTGTGTATACTTGATTAGCAGCACATGATTGACTAATTTTGTATTTGTATTTGTTGTAGAACAAGGTTATAGGAATTAAATAAAGTAATAAATGTATTAATCTGTACTAATTTTTCATTAATTTGTACTAATTTTATATTAATCGGTACTAATTTTTTATAAAATTTCACATAAAATTAAAATATTTATATAAAAGAACTGTGTAGTATATTTGATCAATATGGGTAAAATGTCTAAAGAAATAGCTGGACCTGGTGTTGAAGGTACAGTACAAATGCTCAAAAAAGCATATGGCGCTGAATTATCTGCATTTCATTACTTTTGGTTCGTATCACAGAATATAGAAGGATTAGGAGTATTACATCAGGGCTTCTTTGAAGATAGAGCAAAGGAAGAATTAGGACATGCAAAAAAGGTTGCATTCAGGTTAATGCAGTTGGAAACAAAACCAACCGATGAACCATCACAATGGGAACAAGACAGCGGCCTCGGAAAGCTACAACCTTCAAGATATTTAACACTTCGAAGTGCATTGGAAAAAGCATTAGAATTTGAAAGGGCGGTAATTAAACATTATAATGATTTGGCAAATAATGCAAAAGATAAAGATCATGCAACATACCATCTTGCATTAGACTTATTAGATGCAGAGTTGGAAGATGAACAAAACATAGAAGATATTTTAGCAAAGCTAGAAATCCAATAAAATATTTTTCTTTTAATTTTTGATCTAAAACAATGATATAAATATATTGTAAAAGTACTTAGTCAGGTTGACTGACACCATTTCTAAATATTCTACTTATTGTACAGCGTGCAAGATTAGCGTAAATTTATCGGATATTAAATTTGTTAAACTAGCAAATAGTATGGCAACAATCGAAGGTATTTGTACTGTTTGCGGTCTGAGGTTGATGAAGGGAAAGATTATGCCAAAAGCAGGAAAAAATCCACTCCAAAAGAGCAAAAGAAAAGACAATAAACGAAAATTGAGTTCCTTTAGTTTGTTAAAGTCGAAGAAAAGATTTTAAATTATAGTAAATAAAATGGCAAGAAAACAATATTATGTTTTACAATTCATTTTCGTCACATACTGTTAATTAGCCATTATTTTCTCTTTTTCTATTGGATGGAAACTCCAAACCGATAATGCCCATCATTGATTCGCCTATGGGTTCAAATATAGTTCTGAGAGATTCATCATCATAATACTTTGCTATTTCAGACAACTTTGATTCGATTTTCTTTTGTTCAATCTTTAATAAAATATATCTAGCTATGAGGGCCTTGACCTCGTCTGCTTTATCTTCCTGAATAGGGTGCTTCCCCCTTGAAGTAGAATTTGATGTATTAGTAGAAGTGGTTTTAGTAGGCAATACCAATTTTAATAGTTACTTCCTAATACTATGGTGCATCTTTGAGGACCACGATAGGACCATATCTTATGGCCGTTTCATTTAATGCAAAAGTCATCTGGTCGATTGGGTCAAGTATTCCATCTGTGTTTTCGCAAATAAAAGTTATAAAATTGTCCTCAGATTCTTTTTCTTCTTTTTCATTTATGAGTGACGATGACGACAAAGATTGGTGGTGGTTGATAATAGACATTAGTATGGCCTAATTAATCTAGCCTAATATTTAAATTGTTTCATAATAAAAAAACAAATTCCTAAAAAATTTGTTCATTTTTGTAATTTTGTTTTGTTTTACCCTTCAGACCGAGAATCAAATCTCATTTTTGAAAATCTAGATCAAGATTAAATTAACCATAATCTATACCTACAGCAAAGTTCCAATGGACCCATTGGTCGACTTTGAACCGGTAAGAAAGGCTACAATCATGACATAAGTTCACATAGCACTTCTTGCAGCAATATGTAACAAAATCATGAGTAGGTCATCCGTACCTAAAATGATGCCTTGATTACTGTTTTAGTAACAAACGTACCTATTTGAGGTGTACGTTCAATCAATCAATTAATCAATCAATCATGTATATTACCTGAATTTTCTTGATTTATAGAATCAAAAACGAAAATCTAGATCAATATTAAATAAGTATTAGAGCAATTCAATGATACTACGGGGAACTCAATAGGTGCAAAGAATTTCATCCAGTCAGATCTAATGTGATATTTGGGGAGTAATAAGGCTACAATCATGCGATAAGTATCTTCAATTGAAGAGTGTTTATGACTGAATGAAAGCAATATTACCCAAAACGAGATTTATGGATGTTTTGGAGGATACAAAAACATGGGGGCAACTTGAGACCTTATTGACGCCTTCACTACTCTCCCATTTATCAAAATTTAAGAAAAAGCGAAAAGAAATCGATTATTATATAAATATACCACCATATCTGAATAAAAAACTAAATAGTCTAGAAATCCAGACTATTCTATTGTTGACCTAATGCGTTGTTACCATCATTCAAGTTGAACGACAAATCAACGTTGTTACCGGATGCTGTAGAATCTCCGTTTTCAGAGAACACTTCGCTAGATTGTCCAGTAAACTGATCTTGTAAAACTCCCTGGGTCGAATTGTTTGATTTGATCTTTTTTGCAAAGACACTTTGATTATCTGTGTTCATATTCAATGCACCTACAACTAGCATGGTAGTAGTAAAAACAATTACTACTGCAAGAATCATTGATTTATTTTTTATTATAGACATAATAATTATATTTCACATCAAATAATCAGAATATTAGATTATCAAGCAAAAAACTGTAAAATAATTCTATAACCTACCTAATTTTACATCCCAAATATGCATGTCAAATATTCATCAATTATTCCCTTGCATTTTGCAGCGATAGGCTAACATTCAAATTCATATGCTTTCTTACCTCAATCCCATTTTCTATAAAAACCTATTAAGAAAGTAAAAATTATTAACTTGTGAGATTTTTTTTGGATAAAAAAGGATAACGTCAAATGAAAAGCGATATAACATGACTAGAACATCTAAATCCTCAATTCGTTTATTTTATTTTGGTTTAAGAAAATCATGTTTGTCTAAATTTGTCACATCGTAATTAGTAAAACTTTGTCTGATGGAAGATTATCTTTCATCAATCACTGCCAAAGGGTAAAAGAAATAGTAATTGTTCCTCTAGTCTATTTGTGTTACTTTCATAAATAACCTAGTAACTAAAAATTAGAAAATTAACTTCAATATATCAGTAATCATTATACTTTGGTTTGTTTATATTTCCTAGTTATTTGTTTTCATGATACAAAATTAATATTGGACCTACTTATGGTGTAGTAGGTCGTTCCTACTATAGGTTTTAATGCGCAATAACACCTAATTTACCATTCCTATAGTCTTCCATTGCCTGATATATTTCCTGTTTTGTGTTCATTACAAAAGGACCATATCTGGATATTGGTTCGTTTAGTGGAACACCTGCAATGAAAAGAAATTGTAATGGTTCATTAGCATCTTTAGATGACTTTATCTGTACGTTCTCCCCATCATTGTTAAAAATAATTGCGTTTCCTCTTTTTGCAAATTTTTCATCATCTCCAAAAGTACCTTCACCTGATATGACATATACAAACGCATTATGGTTACTTTGAAGATGATGTATAATTTCGGACCCGGGGTTTAAGGTAAAGTGTAAATACTGAATGGGAATTTTTGTCCTAATGGCTGATTCGACGTCAAAAGCCCTTCCCGCAATTACCTTTACATGTCCACCATCCTCTAATAATTTGACAACTGGAATTTCTGAGGAAGGTATATCTTGATAATATGGATTAATCATTTTATCCTTCTGGGGCAAATTTACCCACAATTGAAATCCGTGCAATCTTCCACCTTTCTTACTGAACTCCGCATCAGGCATCTCTGAATGGATTACTCCTGATCCGGCAGTCATCCATTGAATGTCTCCGGCATTGAGCCTTCCTGAATTCCCTGATGAATCCTTATGTTCGAAAACACCCTCTATCAAATATGTTACTGTTTCAAATCCTCTATGTGGATGATCTGGTGCTCCCTTTGCTTCCCCAGGTTTGAAATCCATAGGACCCATTTCATCGAGAAGTAAAAATGGATCTATATATGATATAGAATTGGTAGGAAATGATCTATTAACTATAAACCCATCACCTTCAATAGTCTTTAAACTGTTTATTATTTTATCTATAGAACGATTCTTATTGATAACTTCCTTTTGATCTTGTTGCTGCTGTTGTATTTTTTCCACCATATTATTTCGTTAATCTCGTATATAACTCTAGTAGTAATTTATTACTTAGTTAGTTATTAGTATTAAACCACGATTTGGCGACTTTTTGGTTGTTACCTAAAATCACAACCAACAATACCAAGACCGGATGGAATGCGTTTGATACCTTAATAACAACGAGATTATAAAATTTTAATACCTGACAAGCTATTATAATTTGGACAGAAAGTTCTTATGAAAGAAGAAAAATGCGATGTAGTAGATATATGGGAGGTATTAGGAAAAAGATGGTCACTACACATTCTAAAGAATTTGAGCATCAACGGAACAGTCAGGTTCAATGAACTTAAAAGATTGATACCAGAAATTAGTAGTACTGTTTTATCTCAAAGATTACTGGAGTTAGAAAGGGAAGGGCTATTATCAAAAAAAATTTATTCAGAAATTCCCGTTCGGGTAGAATATAGTTTAACACCTAGAACGAAAGAATTAGAGGCCATTTTACAACAATTAAGTGATTGGATAAGTAAATGGAAAGTATATGAGAAAAGAAAAGAAATCAAGAATAGGACGACGACGACGATGTCAAAGTCTGCTCCTACATCATAAAGATTATGAAAAAGTTGATCCCTACTGGACTAGCAATCTTTTAATGTGGTCTACTTTTATATAATATTTTATTCTAGTAATTTAACATCTTTTTATTATTCCTTTATGAAATAGATCTTTGTACTAAACTTTATACCCATTATGACAGTCATATCGTTGTTAAGATTTATTCATAAACTTAATTAGTTCACATTCTCGATGATATTTACTGACAAAATCATGCATGAACGCAAAGTATTGACTTTTTGTACTTTTATGTTAATCATCTTTTCTTCAACATTTTCATCGTATATCCAGTTTTCTTACGGGGCTTATGCTAAAGCACCCTTGTCTCCCTATGGGCCAACCGTAAATGATGATAATCTTACAGTTGAAAAGATAACAGAAGGGCTTGATTTTCCAACGAGTATGTCTTTTATTGGGAATAACGATATTTTAGTAACTGAAAAAAATACTGGTATTGTCAAGAGGGTACTAAATGGCCAAGTACAGGAGACACCGGCACTCGACGTGTCCGTAGCCAGCAGCATAGAGCGCGGGCTATTAGGAATCGCAATATCTAAACAGCCTGACGGAAAAACATATGTTTTCTTGTCTTACACCGAATCTGGTGATGATGCAGACGGTAGTGATTTTGAAAAAAATGTGGAACCGTTAGGTAACAGGCTGTATCGCTATGAATATGCCAATGGCGAATTGATAAATCCTGTCCTTTTGTTTGATTTAACTGCTACGCCCCCAAATGAAAGAGGAGAACATAATGGCGGTAAAATTCTGATTGGACCAGATAATAATGTTTACTTTATAGTAGGAGAAGTGGGAGGCCATAGAACTCAAGCTCAAAATATCGGTGATGGCCCTGAACCTAATGGCCTTGGAGGTGTTTTAAGGATCTCCCAGGATGGCGGAATAGTGGACCCAGACAATCCTATTTTTGGAGAGGGGTTGCCGTTGAATGTATACTATGCCATGGGTATTCGAAATAGTTTTGGTTTTGACTTTGATCCTTTAACAGGTAATTTATGGGACACAGAAAACGGGCCTACGGTAGCAGATGAAATCAATCTTATTCTGCCAGGTTTCAATGGTGGTTGGTCTCAGGTTCAAGGCTATTTGGACCAGGATTTACTAGGACGAGAGATAACATCTGAAGACGAACTTGTAACATTTGGTAATGGCAAATATTCTGATCCAAAGTTTGTATGGGTTACCACAATTGGGCCAACAGCATTAAAATTCTTAAATTCAGAGAAATTAGGTAAGGAGTATGTAAACGATATGTTTACAGGAGACATCAACAATGGTTTGTTATACCGATTTACTCTGAATGAAGCACGTGACAATATACTTATAAATGATACTTCTCGGGGTAATGTCAGTACACTTGCGGACAATCAGGTCGATGAAACCACCGAAAATCAACCTTTAATATTTGGTCAAGGTTTTGGTGGTATAACCGACCTTCAGGTAGGACCAGACGGTTACCTTTATGTATTAAGTTATACCGGTGCGTTGTACAGAATAATGCCTCTGTCTGAAAGTAATACGCCCAAAAATCAACCTGATTTAGCAGATCAAAGCGAAACACAAAGTGTAGACTCTGTGCCGATAGTCATTGCCGGAATAAAAGGCGATCAGTCATATTCACCAAACCCAATTAGAATTGAATCGGGCCAAACAATAACTTGGTATAATGGAGACACAGTGTCACACACCGTGACTTCGGGACAGGATAATGACGAGGATGAAGGCGCTTTGTTTGATTCTAATGCAATCATACCTAATCAACCCTATAGTTTGACATTTGATAGATCTGGAGAATTCAAATATTATTGCATATATCATCCCTCAATGGTTGGCGATGTAATAGTAGAATAAGATAATCATTTTTTAGAAAAATAGTTACTTTCATCAGACATATTTAACCCCCGATGAACAGGTATTGTAACTCTAATTCATATGATATCCAATCTGAGCGTGAAGACCATAAAGAAATCCATCTTTGTAATTAAAAATTTGTTTAGAATATCAAAATTAATCGACTATAAATTTATCATATATATATTATATTTGACTAAGGAGAATTGTGAAAATCCCTGTATCGTTGATTTCAAAGTCCGTGGTGTTAGTTTTCACTATTTATACTTTTTTGTCCTTAGTTATAGAATACGGAGTACAAGAAGCTTCTAGCACAATCATCAACGAATCTTCATTTATGTCTATAAACCCATCTATTCTGATAAATACGACAAAGGTGTCTAACTGTATACCGCAAGACATCACCGGTAACAATGATAGCAATAATTCAACCACATTATCTAAGACCGAATCCAATAAAACAAATGAAACGAATACCAATAATGAGACTACAGGTATTTGTAAAATTCTTAGAGTATCAGATTCGATCTCCTGCACTGAATATAATGGTAATCAATCTGAAATACCCTGTGAGTTAAATGAATCTGATGAAAACGGTCTTAAGGTGGATAATTTTGGCGACAATGGTCATCTCTTAGCCGACACAAAATTTGATCAACAATATTCATTTGAATTAAATGATCCCGCGGTTCAAGACAAAAAATTCAGAGTAACTATGGATTTTGATAAACATACACAAAGTAATAATAATGACATAAACTCACCTCGATTAGAGATAGTAAGAGAAAATTCAGAAGGAATACCAGATATGTCTGCTGCAAAGAATCAGGAAATAATTTGGCACGGAAACATACACGAGTATTTTAAGGAACCTGAAGATAAATTTGAAGATGAAACATATATAGCTATTCAATTTAATACCGGACGTCACGGAAGCAATGAACCCAATGAAGAGCGGGGCTTTGGAATATTATTTGATGTTTCTGGCAGTAGTAACCCGCATCTATTAGAATATCGAGATGATGGCAAGTATGTAAAATATGATTTTAATACTACAAAGGAATTAGCACAGGACAGTTTTATTTTCCATCAATTAGATAAGAAAGGTATTCCCATATTTATCAACAATCTGACAAACAAAGAAAATGTAGAACTCAAAATAAGAACATTTTTGACAGATAATGATACTAGAATGATCGAAACATTTATTGATAATGGCTCAGGTAAGGAAATTCCCTATTGGACCTTAAATAATCTCTCCAAGTTAAAGGAACAAGATGATGTGGATGACCAAAAGGGATTCATGGAGACTATAAATCAAGGATCTGGATATGTTATTGCACGCACTGATAACATAGATACTAGGCCTTCATCCTTTAAGTCACTTTCTTTTGACTTGTAGTATCCTATATATTCTAATTTTACGAGCTTTGTTTTTTTGAACCGATGGCATAAAATCAACCAAAGTCGTCAAACCATAATTTTTTTGCTAAAGAATGTTTTGATCAGTCAAATAACGGGAATGGTATAATATTCATATTAATAAAAAATACCATATCTAGCCCTGATTATTCAAAATCGAACATCTCGTCATGGGAGGCATCTTCACGGTATTCATCCTTGTAAAAATAATAACCCTTATCTTGCCCATCACAAACATTGTTTTTTTCCGATTGATTTCTTTCATAAGTTCATTCCCAATGTTGTTCTTAGCAGCTATTTTTTCGATTTCACCGCAATCTAACCATATACCTTCACATTCTGGGCATTTATCTAATTCCACGTAGAATCTAGATGTCAAAATCATTTCTGAACAACAATTTGGACATTTCAAAATATCAAATAAATTCTTGTTGATGATATATAAAATGATCCTATTAATTAAATTCTTAGAATAATTATTGTTATTTTATTAGATAATATAATTTCTATAAGTTTATTTCTATGATAATGGAATAATTGAATTGACAAAGCATATCTTTTGCTACAATGAGCTTCCATAATTATTTTCAGGATCATATCATAATAGCTGTCGGCTCTGTTAACTTAACGAAATTTTTCAACTGCTTTCCAATACTGCTTTTCCAATTAGGTAATTTATTTGGAACTATAGCTCATAAATCCTGCTCAAAATACAGAGAATCTTGATGTAATTGGTCAATTTGATACGAGGTTGAATAAAATTTATTCTCGAATTAACTCTTTAAGTTAAAAGAGCCTAGCTGTCAATCAATAATCTTATTTACCATAGAGATAAATTTAATCAATGAGCGAATCTACGAAATTTAATTATTCGATAATTAGAGAGAATTCAATTAATAATTTCCTTAAGGATCTGCTAGAGGACAGGATTGAATTTGATTATTCAAAGAGTATTAAGGAAGACAAAAATGAAGTTTTTAATGCGGCTATGGATTTAAAGGCAAAAATAATTCCATATCTAGCAGTTGAAAAGGACTACACCAACAAAGAATATCATAAGCTTCAAGAAAACATATTTTCTTGTTATCTGACCCTAAAAATTTTTGGAGTAATACGTCCAAAATTAAGCTAGGTTGACTTATCTTTTAAGTGTTTTATGAAAGAGAATCGATACATAATTCAACTGATGTAGAAAGTTTGTTTTTATAATGACCTCTTTACATCTTTGATCATCATTAAATAATTAAAACCTATTTTCTACATTGGTTAAATATTCCTATAAAATGCATACAGTTCAGTTAGAAAGTAAATAAGGAAATAAATAAAAATCGAAACCAACTGGATAGATTTTTTTTTGTGTATTAGTATAATCAATAAATAAATTCTAATTGGTAATATTTATGGACCATATTTCCTGTATTTAACATTAAAGTATAAGATTATTTACAGAATGTTATTATGACTAATAATTTCATTGGTGTTGAAAAAACTACAAAAAGTTTTTTAGATAAAATACAAAAAAATCCTGGTCCTCCTATTTACAAATTATCGCCTAACGATGCTCGAAATGTATTGTCAGGTCTTCAATCGGTACCAGTTGAAATGCCTGCAGCTGACGTACAGGATCTCTCCATCCCTGGCAAATCAAATGAAAAAATAAATATTCAAATTATAAGACCGTTCAATAGCGGCGATAAAACCCTTCCGGTTGTTGTGTATTTTCATGGTGGCGGATGGGTTTTAGGAGGAATAGATACTCATGACAGGCTAGTAAGAGAATTGACCAACTCTATTAATGCTGCAATTGTATTTGTTAAATATAGTAGATCGCCTGAAGCTAAATATCCAAAAGCTCTAGAAGAAGCCTATGATTCAACAAAATGGATTTCAGAAAATGGTAACTCATTGAATTTAGACCCTTCTAGAATGGCTGTCGCAGGAGACAGTGTTGGTGGCAACATGGCAACTGCTGTTGCGATGTTTGCCAAGGAGCGTCAGGGACCAAAAATTCTTTATCAGGTCCTTTTCTATCCGGTTACCGAAGCAAATTTTGATACCGAGTCATATCGATCCTTTCAAGAGGGTTACTTTTTGACTAGAGAAGCCATGAAATGGTTTTGGGAAAGTTATGTTTCAAATAAAGCCGATTTGAATGAACCCACAGTTTCTCCATTGCTATCTTCAGTAGAGCAGCTCAATGGTTTACCACCAGCACTTGTAATAACAGGCGAATTTGATGTATTAAGGGATGAGGGGGAAGCTTACGCACACAAGTTGATGGAAGCTGGAGTAAACGTAACTGCATGTAGATATCAAGGCACAATTCATGATTTCGTAATGTTAAACGAAATTGCAGGTACGCCAGCAGCAAGAGGTGCAATTGAACAGGCATCTGATAAATTAAGAAAGGTACTATGGGAAAGAGAATAGATATTTTAGATACTGTTTGGTCAATTTTTTTTGACTATCCCACTTACCATTATTTACTGAAGAAAGAAATATGATTGTTTTCAATAGAGTTTTGTCGTATCCCATAAAGTATGTATATCTAATTAGAAGAATATATAGAACATGTTACTAAACATTATTGTTATTATTTTCAATATTTTTTTTCAATTTCTTAGCCAGTTTTGGACCTATTTTTGGGATCACAGATAGCTTTGATTCTGAAATTAGTAGGAGATCGTTAGGTACGTTGATTCCAGCCTCATGAAGAGATCTCGCTCTGGCCCTGCCTATATCTTTAATCTGTACTAATGGAACAAG
The DNA here is from genome assembly GCA_041747305.1 of Candidatus Nitrosocosmicus sp. Taxonomy (GTDB): domain Archaea; phylum Thermoproteota; class Nitrososphaeria; order Nitrososphaerales; family Nitrososphaeraceae; genus Nitrosocosmicus. Next base: position 3,396 of record JBGTFK010000227.1, on the reverse strand, counting down.
CTCTGCCTTTACTCCATGCTTAATTCGACTTTCGAGTGAAAAAAGAACGGACAAAAGATCGTTTCTGTTTAACAATTTACATATTTCGAATATTGAAGAGATTAACCAATTAGACACTTCGACAATTCTATGTATATCGCCTGGCTCCACACCAATTCTCTCATTCATCCTTTTTTCTGTAGACTCATTGATCCATTCGTATAGAGTCCATAGACTTCTAGAACAATCCATTATGTCTACGTCTGAAAAAAATTCATCATAATTGTTATAAAACAGATAACTGAACTCTTCGATGTCTTGCTTTCTAAACGAAAGTTTAGGATAAAAGTCTGGGCAAGTGGTGATCATATGAAGGAAACCAAATACATTGTTGATTTTTACAGACCTTGGTTTGATATCATTGATGGTCTTCCTAAACGCAACAGCAGTCTCAGGATTAAGATATAAATTTGAAACTAATTTTCCAAATCCAGTCACATTATACATATTGTTTTGCAAGCGAATTAGATCTTCTTCTAGAAAATAATCTAAAGATGAATCTATTTTATCAAAAAGGGAAGTATTGTTACTATCTTGAAATGAATAAAATGTCTTTGAGAACAAGTCATAGATATCATCTAGACTAATTCCGTTAAATGAAGCAATTACCCCCAGTAAATGGATCTTAATCGCTATTATATTTCCAAGGTTTGAATTTAGAGGTTCAGGAATCCCCAGTATATAATGATCATACAAGTCTTCATAAGATGTTCTTGAATCTGAAATAATTATAGATTCTCCATAATTATCATATTGAGGTCGTCCAGCTCTACCGCAAAGTTGTTTATATTCAAGCACACTAATAGGAACTGAAGTACCGTATACAAAATCATATCGAGTAACATTAGTTATTATAACTCTACGTGCAGGGAGATTTACACCAGCAGCTAGTGTAGGTGTTGCAAATAGGGATTTTATGATTCCACTTTTAAATGCTTCTTCAACAACCCCTCTACTTGAAAGACTTAATCCTGCATGATGAAACCCTATGCCAGTAGATATCAAATTTGACAAATTTTTAGTTAAATCCGTGTCATCACCCTCCTCCAAAATTTGTTTAGAAATCTTTAAGGTATTTTTCCTTTCTTCTGGTGATAGGGTCTTGGATACGACCTCTGAAACCTTCTTAGCTAAGGATACGGCTCGTTTTCTTGTTTCAACAAAAATAAGATTCTGTCCATTACTATTTAGAGAATCCATGATTAAATCGATGGCCATAGAAGCAGTGTCCTTACCTGACTCAGAAACTTTAATTCTGGAATCGTTATTAAAATATATCATTCCATCAGAATATACCCCCTCTATCAATTTTGTTGGTCTCCAAGTGCTTTCTATCAATCTTGATCCTAACCATCCCGCAATCTCGGAGGCATTAGTGATTGTAGCGCTTAGGCCAAGAATCTGAGATGATGAATAGTATTTTTTTATTTTGGTTAGGACCATTTCTAAAACCGGTCCCCTATCTTGATCCCCGATTAAATGAATTTCGTCTGAAATAAACAGTCCAACATTTGATAACCATGAAGCATTATGTCTAAGAATCGAGTCAATTTTTTCGTTTGTCATAATAATTATGTCGGCTGAACTTAAATCAGCGTTTGAAGTATTAAAATCGCCAGTGCTAATCTTTATTCTTATTTTTCTGGAAAATATACCAGATTTATCTATAGAAGTAAATTCCAAGTATTTTTCAAAAGCTAATGCTCTTAATGGTGTAAGATATACTACTTTCTTATTTTTTTCTAGGGATTTAATGGCAGCCAGTATGGCAATTAATGTTTTCCCGCTTGCGGTAGGAGTAGTAATTAGTATATTAGAATCTTCTAACAAGCCTTTTTCTATAGCCAATTGTTGTGGAGGATATAGAGAGGTATAACCTAAAAATGAAAGATAAGAAGAAATCCTATCATCACTTAACTTCAATTGCATGTATAAATTACTATTATTAAGAAATCGTATTACGTATTAAATTTCTTTCATTGATATACAAGTTATCCTTATTAAGGATAGGTAAGGATTTGATCGATAAATTTCTTGCTTGCTTCGTGGTGGAGTGCGTTTGAATCTTGTTCGCCTCCGATTAACTAAAATGAATTGAAAAAATGCTTATGATCAACTGTAATTGACATATTTTCCGCCTATAGATTGTTATTATAATACTACCAATAAATTAATAATAATTAATAAGTAAACTTTATATTATTAATAATCAAATTATTTTCATGCGAGAGAATTATAAGGCTTGGATCTCTTTTTGCTTTATTGTTTTAACTATAACTTTATTTTCTTCTATTATTCCAAAGTCTATTGCTACCACTAATTTATCACAAAATAGTAATAATAGTATCAGTGAATTAGAGGGTCGGGACTCAATTTCATCTAATAATACAAATCTAAAAATTTTCGCATCTTTTTATCCGATTTATGATTTTGTCAAGAAAATAGGCAAAGACAGAGTGGATGTTTCAACTATAGTGCCTGCCAATATAGAACCCCATGATTTTGAACCTACAGCTAGACAAATAATTGAACTACAAAAAGCTGATGTAATTTTTATTAATGGAGCCGGATTTGAATCCTGGATTAATAAGATAGGAAACCCAATCGTGATTGACTTGAGTAAGGATCTCCCGATTGAAAATATAGGATCTACTCCAGATCCCCATGTTTGGCTTGATCCCAATTTGGTTAAAACATATTCAAAAGCCATATTTGAAAAATTAATATCTTTAGATCCTCAAAATACAGATTATTATACAAACAATTTTAATGAATTTAATAACAAACTAGAACTATTAAATTCAGATATTAATACGAACTTGACTAATTGTGCTCTGAATGATTTTATCGCATTTCATGATGCTTTTGGCTATTTTGCAAAAAGATACGGGTTAACTCAGCATTCAATTAGTGGTTCGTCACCTGAAGCAGACATTAACCCTCAAGGAATTGCAGATGCAATAAAATTAGCTGAACAGTTAGGTGTAAACATTATTTTTTCAGAAGATAATATGGAGCCTAGGCTTTCAAACACAATAGCAAATGAAATAGGAGGAAAGGTAATGATATTGAGCCCGATTGAAATGATTACACAAGAAGAACAAACTTTGGGTAAAGATTATTTCTCAAAAATGTACGATAATTTAGACAATTTGAAAATAGCACTCAGATGTGAAAATTAATTATTTGAATTATATAGAATATGAAAAAAGAATTGAATAGTAATGATTGAAATTCTCCAGTATGAGTTCATGCAACGGGCCCTTATTTCTGGAATAGCAATTTCTATAAGTTGTTCGCTGATTGGATTGTTTCTTATATTAAAAAGATTTTCTTTGTTCGGTGATGCAATGTCGC
>JBGTFK010000226.1:0-7013 GCA_041747305.1 Candidatus Nitrosocosmicus sp. | reverse complement strand
TTTGTTCCACTTTTTACAGGTGTTGCTTTTGTTGCTTTTGTTGCTTTTGTTCCACTTTTTACAGGTGTTGCTTTTGTTGCTTTTGTTGCTTTTGTTGCTTTTGTTGCTTTTGTTGCTTTTGTTGCTTTTGTTGCTTTTGTTGCCTTCTGTTTATTATCCAATAATCAATCTATTATAGGGTATTAAATAAATTTATTGGCTCTGATTCGAATTGAAATACAATAAAAACATAGTAACGATCTCAAAATCTAATATTTTGTCACTAGAATATTGACTATGATGCCTAAATTCAAGATTTTTGGTTATAACTAAACCTGTGAGGGGATGGTTCTTACAATGCTAATTAATTATTCAGACGAAGAATGTAATGATGATTCCCGTGTTTTAGTTATTTCCAAAAATAACAAATATGAGAATCAAAATTGCGTTTATCTAGGTTTATCAGGGTACGCGAACAGATCATACTGTAAAAATCTAAAGTTTACAGGAGTATGCAACATATGAATATTTGTTTATAGATACCGGCTCTGTTAACTTAACGAAATTTTTCAGTTGCTTTCCAATATTGCTTTTCCAATTAGTCAACTCATTTTGGAACAATAGCTCATAAATCATGTTTAAAATACAGAAAATCTTAATGTAATTGGTTCATTTGATACGAGGTTTAATAAAATTTATTCTCGATTAACTCTTAAGTTAACAGAGCCTAGATACCACTAAAAATATTCTAATAGGTTGAATTTGATAAAATGAATAGACAAATTGGGACTAAGATTATAGTAAATCATTATTCGTTGATTAAATAATTTCAAATATATCAAAAAGATTAAAGGTTAACACGTTCGATTTGATTCTTACTTGTGTGACACCAAGAATTATCAAAGTCTTAAAATCAGATTAGAATGATTTTTTGGGCAATAATCATGTAAAGATTTCATCTTGGTTAAAAAGAATAGTAATTAATCAAGAATAAGTATTGTACTTATTACCATGGAGGTCTTTGACTTTATGCACTTCATTGAGGGAATGGATTACTTAGCAATATTTCTTTTGACATTTATTTCTGCGGTGCTAATTATTGTCCCAATCCCTTATTTCCCCATTCTAATGACAGCAGTTTTAGTCACTAATTTAGATCCAAATTTAATAGTTCTGTTTGGCGCACTTGGAGCCGTAAGTGCTAAATCGATTGTATATATGATTAGCTATTATGGAACAAACATTGGTAACCTAAAAAGAAACTTTAATTCAGAAGATTATCCAGAAACTTATAGAATCCTAAGAAAATATGGAGGTTTAACAATATTTCTGGCAGGTATTACGCCTATTCCGGACAATATTATTTTTATTCCATTTGGAATGTATAGATATAATCCTATAAAATTCATCTTGATCACATTTTTTTCTAAAATGCTACTAAATGTAATAGTAGTGTGGGGAACAATAATTATTGGTAAACCAATAATAGGAAATTTTTCTGAAATGTCGTTAGATATTAATACATTAATTGTTGCAGTAATAATATCAATAGTAGTATTTAGTGTTTTATTCGTATTCTTCTTAAAGATTAAATGGGCCGTTTTTCTCGAAAGATTTTTTGTAAAAATAAGATCGTTGAGAAAAAACAGAAATTCATAGTGACGTTTGTTGAACACATACTCCCATATTAAGATTCATTGTAGGATAAATCAAGATAGAGCAAGATTATTATGAAAACTAATGAAATACTGATACATGATTACTTTTAATTATTCAAATGTAAATGAGGTCTCAAAAGCTGATATTGTTATAATTGGTGTACCTGATGAATCTAAATCCCACGCGAAGAGAAAGGGTACAATAAAGGGTCCAGACATTCTTCGAAGATCAGCTAACGAATACAACTTTTTTGAGAGAGGAGGAAAAACTATTCCTATATGTCCAATGCGCGGAGTAATAGATAGAAAATGTATTTTTGATTACGGTAATATTAGGAGAGAAGACTTGTACCGACTGATATTTGAGCTAGTTTCCTCAAAAAAAATTCCCATCGTCATAGGAGGAGATCACTCGATTACTACTGTTATATTGCATGCAATAGGAGACTATATTGGTAAGACAGGACTGGTGTATTTTGATGCTCATCCTGACTTTGTTTCAACGACAAATGACTATTATGGTTCCGTATTGCATGATGCTTCAAGATGGATAGATTTTAACAAAAGCATTTTGATAGGGACGCGTTCAGCCGAGCCAGAAGAATTAGAAAATACTTTGAAAGTAGGATTAGACATTGTTACGCCTCTAGACATTAATGAATTCGGAATTGCGAATATTATGGATAAAGTGAAATCAAAAAGTAACAAAGGTAAGAGGTATATTTCCATTGATCTTGATTGTTTGGACCCAGCCTTTGCTCCAGGAGTTTCAGTCCCCTCATCAGGGGGTCTATCAAGTATTGACTTGATAACTCTGATTAAGGTGGCAGTTGGTTCAGGTATTCTTGGTCTTGATATAGTAGAACTCTTGCCGGATTTTGACATCAATAACGCAACTTCAATTCTAGCTTCTAGAATCTTGCTTGAATCGATTGCTTCAATTGATCTCTCGCATTGCTAACTCTTATTGTTTCTTAAGATTAATACTAGATATATGATTATTAATAATCTATTTTTTTAACTAGTGTAAGCTAGAGTTCTATGATAACATTTCAGATAAGATAATTTTTTATAAAATATTTATGATCATATGGATAGAAAAGTTAACCAAATTATATAAGCAAGTTGTCCCTGTTTTAATCTAAAATGTCAAAGGCAATACTAGAATTTCCTCCAGGACCATCATCAAAATTTTCTATAAGATTACTACATCAATTATCAAAAGATCCAATCAAAACCTTAAGTGATTTTGCGCAAAGTTATGGAGAGATCACTCACTTTAAAATTGGTAATGGTCATATTTATTTAATAAATAATCCGGATTACATTGAAAAGATTTTGATCTATAATCATAAAAATTTTAAAAAAGGTAAAAGACTGCAAACAGCCAAAAGATTATTGGGCGAAGGTTTAGTAACAAGTGAGGGTGAGAAGCATGATGGTCAAAGAAAAATAATTCACCCCTTGTTTTTACCAAAGAGAATTGCTTCCTATGGTCAAATCGTTGTAGACAAGACATCCTTAATGTGCAAAGAATGGGAAGATGGCTCCATCATGGATATTCACAAAGAAATGATGAATGTTACTCTAAGAATAATTTGTAAATCTATTATGAATTATGAAATTGATTCCCAAGAGGCATCCAAATTTTCGTCTGCATTAGAAGTTTCAAAGAAATACTTCAAACGCCTTCAACATCCAATAGGACACATTTTGGATCATTTTGAAATTCTACCAGAAGTATCTAAAAGTAGGGAATCAATAAAAACACTAGATTACATAGTTTATCAATTAATTGAAGATAAAAAGAAGACTACCAGCATGGATGATGGTGTAGGATCAAGTAGACAAGTAGAGGGGGAGAATGATTTGTTATCAAGGCTAATACAAGCACAATTACTATCAACCACTAAATCAAAAGCGGAGCAAAATAATGAATTTGACAAACTTCAAACTAACACAGTATCGGACCTTAACCCAATGACTGATCAGCAAATTAGAGACAATGTTATAACCATGCTCATAGCCGGACACGAAACCACATCAAATGCAGTTACCTGGACATATTATCTCATATCCCAACATCCGGAGGTAGAACAAAAAATGTTTGAAGAAATAGATTCCGTACTTTTAAAAAATAGTGATGGAAAGAAAAAGGTTTATAGAAATCCAACAGTCAAAGATCTTCCCAAATTCAAGTATATTGAAAAAATATTTAGAGAATCAATGCGCATTTATCCACCTGTTTGGAGCATTGGCAGGTTGGTGGAAGAAGATTATTTGATTGATAAATATACAATTCCAAAAGGATCTTCAATCCTAATGAGTCAATATGTCATGCACCATGATAGTCGATATTATGATAAACCGAGCGAATTCAATCCTGACAGATGGACTGATGAGTTTAAAAGGTATTTACCAAGATTTAGTTATTTCCCATTTGGAGGAGGTATACGTGGTTGTATAGGGGAATCTTTCGCATGGCAAGAGGGCATATTATTAATCGCTACCGTTTCAAGCTATTGGAAATTAGAGCTTATCCCAAATCAAAAAATTAAAATGGATCCCGGAATCACACTTAATCCAAAAAATGGTATAAAAATGAAGTCAAGGATTAGATCGATATGAAATCAAATATCATTAACCGTATCTTGCTTGAATACAAAATTACATAATTGACGAAACAAAGAATAAAATGAATCAGTGGCATAGACATGAGATTTAAATCAGTAAGAAAAGTTGAAAAATTAAATAAGAGAAAAGTTATCATCCATTCAATTATACAATTCGCGCTTACATTATTTTTACTCTATAGTTCATTTTTCATCATCGGGGTTCCAATCGAGTTCATAGTCCCCTATTTGATTGTTTTTGGTGTATCCCTATATCTAGCCAACAAATATGCTGATAAGACATTAAGGTTCTATAAAAATAGTAATGGTATAATTTTTGTTGATCTCGGATGGTTTTCCAACTTCTCCTACATACTGGCTACCGTAACACGTCTCGTCATTACTTCACTTGGCATAATTTTGAGACTTGGATTACTCGAAAAAACAGGAATGGATGCTGAATTGACTTTCTTTTTCTTTGGAGAGGCTATGTCGATGTTTTTGTTGGTTACAATTATTTTTGACTTTTTATTAATATACGGTAAAGCTGCGTTAGCCGGTATGCACAGAAGAATGTTAATTCATTACAAGTTAATATTGAGTGGAAAAGAAGAAGTAAAAGAGGAAATCAAATAGATTTTTCACATCCTCATTAGAATTATTTCGAATTTAACTTTGTATATTTGGTTATCCGAGTTGACGTCGATATTATTAATATCCCTATCCAAGTATATTTTTGGATCAACGAACACTCTCGATTTCGAACAACAACTATTTGAATCCTACTGCTGCTAGATATTTCTAGTACATCAGAATCGATTAAGCAATAATAATGGATCAGTATATGATATTACTTTAATCATGGGATATATCATAACTCGTTTCTAATATCCTTAATTTTTTTGTATACAGATAGAACTGATCCGAGTAATCAATTGATTCGAAACTAAGAAATTTTCTCAATCTTAGAAAACTCGGTAAAAAAACCTGAATATTATCAAATTGCTTATCATCACGATATTTCTCTAGCAGGAGATATATGACTTTTAAGTATAACGACGTTTTAATACAATTAAAGTAACTAATTTGTATCACAGATTTTTTGTCGAGGCTATCTTGATTAATAACTGTTTTTATCATTACAACTCCTACTATTCTATTATCTTCATTTAAAACAATCAATAATTCGTTACTCTTTATTAGTAAAACTAGGTTTGAACAATCCATATTGAATTTATAGAATCTCCAGCGATCAAAATATCTATTATTCATAAACTTTATAGTATTTGGATTAGATAAATATTTGCGGATCTTGGCGACGTCAGCCAACTGTGGTGTCTTAATAACTAATTTCAATGATGACATATGTGCAAATGTGGATAATTTCTTGCCAGTAATTCCTAATTTTTCTAACTTTATATTATAATAAGTACAGGTGAAGAGTTTCAAAAATCCTAATTTTTCTAGCATTTTTTGCGAAGCAAAATTACCTTGAGAAATCAAAGCACAGCATTCATTTAAGTTATTCTCAATTCCATATTCAATACTATGATTTAAGAGGGCGGTGGCAAAACCATTGTTTCTATATAGTTTATTTACCCGTAGTCCTTCAATCCATAATGAATTATTTGAACATTGAAGAATATGGATGACTCCTACGAGATCTGATTTTGAAATGAAAGATGATAACTTGATTTCACATACAAATAGCAGACTCGATGGCTCACTTATCCAATCATCCCAAGCTTTATCAAGATAATCTCCCCATTCAAACGTATTCATGCAAAAATCCAAGACTCTATTTTTGTCAGAGGATCTAGCCCTACGAATATTCATGTCAAGAATGATCAATCTCCCAAATATTATTATAATATACCGATCCAATCATCACAATCTCTGTATGTTACTAAGTGCAAATTTTTTCAAAATGATATAACCAACATCTGACCGTCAGGGATGATAATCCAGATGAAAAACCAAGAATAGAGTAGATAGGTTCCTTATGCAATATAGTGATTTATGAAATCCTTCGAGTTGTGCATCGAGGAGATGAGAGATATTTGATTAAATTTTTTAGACATTGATCTTTTAGTTTATTATAAAGTAAAATATATCCAAACTATATGCTGAAGAGTACGTATGACTATATTTTGACAATTTGCTACGTTTGGTTTATTATTATTGGTTTTTTTATAGTCATTACATTTGAGATAATGATTCTATTAGGTTTCATATTCCCTCTTCTCATAATAATTATAATAAGCAGAGAAAGGACAATCGATATCAAAAATAGCAGCAAAAATCGAAATAGAGAGGGCAACCCTACGTTGTGATAGATAAGTTCTGGATTCTTAATAATTTTAAATATGATAGAATTGATAAAGTTTGTATCTTAAAAAATAGGATACTTGTTACTCGTTAATCAAAATCAAAAAAGTCGGTGAAAAATCCTCGTTTTTTCTTTTTATAACCATATTGACTAGAGTCATACCGATGATGATCATAATCGTCGTCGTTTTGGTATTTTCTTACTTCCCTTGGATAATCGTCATAATTTCTAGGACGTTCATTTGAATAGGCAGGACGTTCATTTGAATAGGCAGGGTCCTCATCATATCTTTTAGAAGCATTAGCGATTTTTTCTATTTCCCCTCTATCTAGCCATATACCTTTACAAGACGGGCAGAAATCGATATCAACTCCATATCTTTGATTGGTGCGCATCATGGTTGAACAATTAGGACAAGTTAATTCGTTAACCATA
>JBGTFK010000225.1:0-17511 GCA_041747305.1 Candidatus Nitrosocosmicus sp. | reverse complement strand
TTGTGCACGAGGAAATTCATCTATTCTAAAAGTTTGAAATATATGAACTATTGTCAAAATATACAACGACCTTATATTCGAATTAGGCATAAACACACATACAAGAATACTTGATTTCGCACGAAAAGTAAAGGCTACAATCATGTCATAAGTGTAATAGTAATGTGGGGTTGTTACTACCAACATCCCGATAAACTTGATGGCGGTTTACGACATTATGATACACAAAAGCATGAGAAAGTTACACCAGGTGGACTTCCAATTGATGCCTTTATTTTTATGAGAAATAATTGATTTATTTCTATCAAGGAATTGTCGAATATTCAATACTGGGTATTATATAGTGTATAAGCTATTTACTTTCTTTAAAATTGTTGGATAGATAGTTTATTGTAAATACTTTTTCTTGAAATATTTTTTATAAATGTAAATCCACAAGGTGCTTTTTCCTTATTGAATGAAATCTCTTCTTGTCAATAACGTTGCTATAATTAATAATATCTTGGTGATTACATATTATATAATATTTTGCCATATGAATCATTTATCTGCATGGTAACTAAGAGATACAAGATATATACTACTTAATAATGTGTTATTTATTGTTAATCGGAGTTTAATCAAAAAAATATTTGACAATTAATAAATATATTGTGAAATTACTCCTATAGTAAAACAAATCGGTAGCAAATTATAATCCTTTTAATAGAAATGTTATCAACTAACTTGATAACGATGGGCCTCACAAATAATTTGCATGCTACAAAAGAGAACAATTCCCGTCCAATCTTTGGGTCAATTTTCCTTCTCTAATCAAACGGCAGCTTGTGAATCAGAAAATGATACCACCCTATCGTGTAATAACGTTGCCCTTGAATCCAATGGCAATGAAGGAAATAACGCCGCCGGGCAAGAGTAAACCTAACAATTTGATATCTTTTTTTGTTTTCTAATCCATTTCTAGGATACTTTTTTAGTATGTAATCAATAATGTTTTTATGCGTCTCAATGGAGATGAGAATATTCACAAAGTTTTGTTAATACTCAGACATGCAAAATCTAGTTGGAAGGATAAAAAAGTGGATGATCATGACAGACCACTTAACAAGAGAGGCAGAAGAGAGGCTATCAAGATGGGAGAGCACCTAAAAAAAATGAACATGCTGCCGGATGCTATCATAACCTCTTCAGCTCTTAGGGCTATTGAAACTACTAGGTTCTTATGTAGATATTCTGGCTATAATAATCTCGTCGAAGTCAACTTTTCACTGCACCGAGGTGGTGTTGACGCTTACATAAATGCACTTGCTACTGTATCAAATGACAAACAAAAATTATTGATCATTGGGCACAATCCCGACCTAGAGGAATTAACAGGCATTCTAATCAATAGAACAATAAGGATACCAACATGCACCCTCGTTCAATTAAAATTAAGTATTGAAAATTGGAAATCTGTCGATCTGCATTGTAAGTTTAGATCTGAACTTGTAGATATTTGGAGACCTAAAAAAATTGAATAATAATTTATGCTCTTTAGGTTCTTGCCAACGTTCCGAAATGGAAAACAAAATATAGAAATTATGTGAATTTTTAGTCTTTTTTATATATCAGCTTTTAAGAGTATATAGGTAATGGTTTTTCTATTCGTCCCATCCTTTTTGTGATTAGTATATTTACTTGGTCTATTTATCAACTTTCAAATTAGTTAAGTCTCTTAGTCACATATATAATACTTAAAATAGTATAACAATAGTATAGTTTTGTATGTTAGAATATCACTATATCTACTTTGATGTTAATATGTTTGCCGATAACTGTACTCAAAATATTAAAAGGGTTTATACAAAATTAGACAAGTATTTAGAAAATCCAACCGAAGATAACATTCACCATATGCGAACATCCCTACGAAGACTCGAAGCGACCTACCAGTCAAGTCCTAAACAAATTCGGAAAAAAAAGAAAATTAAAGAGTTTGCTAAGACAGGTAAAAAACTTTTCAAGATTAATAGTAATATACGAGATATTGATATAATTCTCGAAAAGTTGGCTAAGGAAGATAAGATGCCTGAACAGCAATTAGAATATTATGAGAACCCCTTAGTACAGGACAGAGAAAATCAACTTGAAGAAGCTAGAACAATTGCTTTAGATTTAAGAGGAATAGTTGTCCCCAGTTTATACGACAAAAATAAGACTGATAAGAATTTTGAAGAGAATTCAATAAAAAGATTAGCAAAAATCTCGAGAAAATTAAAGAATAAAATAGAAACGAAGATCCCAATCGTAATTGGTGACGATAGTAAAATCACGGAGTTACATGAACTAAGAAAAGATTCAAAGAAATTGCGTTATTTGATCGAACTTGTAATAAATAAAGAGAATAATGATACCAGTAAAGGGAATATCAAACATGACACAAATATTTTAATTGACAATAATAATCACAAGATCCTCGAACATCTTGAAAAAATTCAAGGAATGCTTGGCGATATCCATGACTATGACATTGCCCTTGATTATTTGAGGCAACACCAAGCGTCCAATAATCCATCAATTATAAGTACAATAACAAATATTATGAAGGTACGAAAGGCAAAATTTAATGATTTCGTTAATTATGGCAAATCTACAAGAACATTGGTGGTGAATGGTGGCTTATAATAGTCGAACATAAACAATTTAGTAATATTATGAACCTAGCAAGAAGAAGTGGAAAGGCAAGAATGCTGACTCTTCCTATGATATAATATAAAATGTACATGTAATTTTTCTATAATTAATCTAAACTTTAGAGTGAGTGGTGAATATTATTGAAGACTTTATGGACGAGAATCAAACAGGATTCTTCGGAAAGGAATCACTTGTCTTTGGCCTCATAAAGTAACAAAACAATTTATCGAAATTGTTTATATTTGGATCGATGTGTAAGAATGATATCGAAATTGTTTATATTTGGATCGATGTGTAAGAATGAGGTTGATTTTGATATCATCTTGTTATAATTTAGGAAGTAAATAATCTCGTGCAAACATACCTTAGTATACTGACTATTAGGATACAATCAAAAAATATGATTAATGAGGATTAAATCCATTCTACAAACTGGATACAATTGCATTTCGGGTGATCACATAAAAGACTATTATTTTGTTTTCCCACGTTATATCGATGATTAAATCTTTGATGAAAGCAACCCATACACAATTTTCCTTCCTCGGGATATAAATTTGTGCTCTTGTTCACCATAAATAAGCTATCTCGATAAAGGATTTAACGATTGTCCTAATAGTTACCATGTACATTATAGAAGGATATACTTACTTACAACGGAATATGTAATAGCTATCGTAGCAAACTAGAAAGCAAAATCTTTGCCTGTTAATTAAAGTTTGAAAACGGATTTAGTACGAGAAAAACGTTGCGAAAAAATTCATCGACATAAAAGAGAAATAGATTATCTATATTAGATTTCTTGCGTAATTAGCATCAATGGAAATTTTACTACAAAAATAGTAGTTTTTAACCGGTATTCAGATTTATGATGCAAATATTGCAAACAATTACAAATACTTTATAAAATTGTGATGCCCGTCTAATTACGCAAGAAATCTATTCATTCTAGAATTTCAAAGATTATGATCGAGTTCGTTGATTGGTAAATATTCGTAATAAAAGAGTATGATAAATGACAATTACAAGAACCAACTTCGCATCTCTTTGAAATTGTATCGAATTAATAATCTAATAGTATCATACAGAAAATCCGTCTTTTTCGTTATACCAAGTTTATTTTATTTGAAGGCATTTCATTCATTCGATTGTTTGATAAGCATCATGGAAAACCATCTCATAAATTATCTAACAAGTCTGTAGATAATTGATTGTTTTAATTATTTCCACGGCAAAGAACAGCTAGTCAAAATGTCCTCAATTCTACAATTAAACTTTGGAACCATTATTCTTATTTTGATTAAGAAATTCACTAATTTTTGATTGAATTTGGTTATAAGTATCTTCAATGTGGTTATCACCATCGATATCAATAAGTCCATATTTTTTTTGCATAATATTAAACTCCTTCTTCAACAAATATTGATATTTAATAAAGGAATCAAAAATATCTGCCGATATGCCTAGATCTGCTCCTGATTCATAATAATCAAGGGATTTATTCTTTTTAAATACTCTATGTATCAGATTATATGGATCCACGTTCAGATAGAAAATAAGGTCGGGCTTGATCGCAAAACTATGCAATTGATGTAACCAATTTTTATTTATTCCTCTAACCGAGCTTCTGGCGATAAGTGTGTAAATATATCTATCAGAAATTACGACAAAACCGGCTTTAAGCGCAGGAATTATTTTATTTTCTAATTGATCTGCAAAATCTGCTGCATAATAAAGTGCCATCGTTCTTCTCCCGACCTGATAGTTTCGTTTTGCTTCAATTATTCCCTTTGATATGAGATCAGATCTTTTTAATCCGGTATTAACTACTGCATGCCCTTCAGCCTCTAATTTCTCGGTTATTTTTTGAATTTGAGTACTTCTTCCCGAAGCATCCGGCCCTTCAATTACTATGAACGATCCATGAATTTCAATGTCTTTGAGATACTTTATTCCCGAATGGTTAATAAATTTAATTTTATTACTGCTTTCGCTATCATTAGACGAATATTTTTTCTTTATTAATGTTTTTGAGACCATTTTCTGTTCCCTAGTAACCCTTTCCAATATTATTCAAGTATATTTCCTTGAATCTGATTTTTCAATTTCAATGTCCTCAATACGTGTCTTCTTACATTATTTTGTTGTTTTTCTATATCAAGTGTCCCGTCAATTACTATAAAATTTTCTTCATCAACCATCGATTCATATTCATCAACAATTCTTCCCTGAAAGATCCTATAACTTTCATATTCATCTTTACTCAATCCCAGATCCATCCCAGCTTCATAGTGTTTCAGCTTTGGTCTTCCAGAAATAATTCTATTTACTGCAGTTTCGATTGGCACCCTGAAATAGAATGTAAGATCAGGTTTTCGAGCATAACTGTACATATTCTTCACCCAAGATTTGTCACATCCTCTTACCGTATCCCTTGCTAAAGCGGTGTAGATATACCTATCCGCAAGAACAATATATCCTGCTCTCAACAATGGATAAATATTCTTTTCATATCGGTCAGCAAAATCGGTTGAATGCAATAGTGAAAAAGTCATTGGTGTCAATCTTGCTTTTCTTTTGCCTTTGGAGGTAATTTCTCTCACGGTCTCCGAAGAATTCCATTCTGTAAAAAAAACATCGTATCCTTTAGAGTTTAACCATCTATCCACCAAATGAATTTGTGTAGATTTGCCTGACCCGTCAATCCCTTCAACTACAATAAGGAGTCCCGATTCATCGTTCTTAACATTATGAGGATTAATATTTCTAATTACTTGCACTACAATCACCACAAATGCACAATTTCATAAAATGGATAAACATGAGAATATTCATAAAGTTTCGTTTCTCAACTTACCATAATTTCGGATATATTTATTGTATTTGATAATATTATATATAGAACATATTTTGTAAAGTTTTTCTAAGTGAATCATATATTGTTAATGTTAGTCTATTGGAAATAGAAACTACCACACTTCCTAGGAAATATCCATTGTAAATATTCTTTTAAATTGCTAAACATGAATATATCATAGAACAAAGCAAGCTTTGACAATATTTTGTCTCGCTTTAGGTAGAACACGAGAAAGAAAGCAATTAGAATATTGAAAAACAACACGTCCTGAATATACGATCGCAATTTGAGGACGTATGCTCAATAAGGAAATAAAACCTGCTTTGAATTCCTAGCAAATATCAGATTACTAGCTTTTGGTCTAAAAAGTTAAGACACACATGTTCAGTCCTATTCAAACATGAGGAAAAAAAGAGCAGATAAAGATTTTTTTTCTTGTATTAATAGCGGCAAACATAACGGACATAGATAACTAGTGGTACTCAATAGATGCATGCGAGCATTAGAACTTGACTAAACTAATGCTCTTAACTTTACTCACAGAAAAATAATTTAGCTTAAAAGGTCATAACAATAACTATGTTGAGACAAATCCGTTATGTATTGATATAGTTATATCTCAAAGTCTTTTTAAAACATTGGAAGGAAATATTTTAATTGTTAATATGCTGCAGAATGCAATAAATTACATGTGGATCCTGTAAAAAACCTTTTCTAAATAGTTTAAGACATTTGAATGGAAAATTATTTAATAATACTTTTCTCTGTGATTCTATTATGCCAAAAGTAAATTTTTTTGAAATCCCTTTCGATGATGCTGAAAGGGTGACAAATTTCTATTCCAAGGTCTTTGGATGGGAAATTGAAAAAAATACTTCAGCTGGTTTTGATTACTACTTCATACATACCAAGGGTGATGATGGTGATGATACGCCATCGGCATCATCATATTCAGGGGGTATGATTAAGAAAAGAGAACCCGCAGACCATACTGTTATTTATGTGGATGTTCCTTCCGTGGAAGAATACGCCAAGAAAGTAGATGAAAATGGTGGGAAAATATTAGTTCAAAAAACAGAAGTCAACGATATGGGATATTTCATTTATTGTGAGGATTCAGAACAAAATAGGTTCGTTTTGTGGGAAGGCATGTAATTTAAGAGAATGTTCTATCTAATATTGTTCTAGATAAAATTATATAACATATAAATTGCAACGAAATTCTGTCATAAATTTCCAACCAAAACTCACAATGAGGTAACAATACTTACCATAACTATATAGAATCATTTAAAACATGTTGACAAGCAATAAAAGTCATTCAACAATAGCATTTATAGAATGAAAATTATTGTCATTCCTAATTTGTTGTTTCAATATGTCAGATTAGAAGAGCTTGAGGATTCACCAGAGGAAAAGGAAAGTCATGGAAGACATAAAATAGATTGCATTAAATGTGGTTTTAAGATGGGCGAATATATTGTTGGAAATCTCAAATGTTTTAAATGTGGTTCAGAACTAGACTATTAACAGCAACTGTTTTTCTTATTAATAAAATATAACTTAATTCGTTTTATAGTGTCTCCTAGTAAACCGTGCTATTAAACCTGATCAAGCAGCTAGAATTAAAATCATGGTTTGTTGCACGATTATTTTTTCGGTTATTTTTTAACTATTATTAACCTAAATAGTCGATTGATGAATAATAATTACACAATTCGCAAGAAACATGTCTTAGATTAACTGTTTTTCGAATCATGCAACAAAGCATTAAAATCATACTAAATTCAGCCGGAATTCAATGCTAGTTTTCCATGGCATATGAGGTGCAAAAACAAGATTTCTGATCAGCTGTAATTGATATGAATAACTATACTCTAAATTAGAATCAGAGAACAATCGCATTATGTTCTAAAAAGATTAAATCACTTTACAGCCACATTAAAGATGAGTTTACTGTGCCTACCATCCAAATGATTTAGTAATAGTAATATTTGAAACAATGATTGATTGTAGTGAAATAAAGATCAAATGGTGACAAAAGAAGACATCTGACAACCTTAATTTAGATGGATGTCACCCCCCCCCCTATCTACCTCTAAATTTCGCGCATATGAAAATACCAGATAGATAAATTTAGGACATTTATTAGAGAGTACTATATTATCTATCAACAATCTATACAAAACGTACTACAGCGAGACTGGAGATATATCCTTACACGGATTCATGGAGACAATTACGAAGAAAGGGTAGGACGGTATTTCACACATTACTTGCAAACCTGCCCTTTCTTTTATTAACACTTCACCCATATGACTAATATTTATTCTAGTAATTTTAGCATTTAAATCAGTATTATTTTGATGATAATAAAAATATCGAGTTCTAAATTGCTCGTGACAATACCCTGATGTATTTTGTATGAGGACCGTAAATGAAGGAAAAGAAAATATGGGTTTGCGGATACTATTCATTCAGTGAGTGAAATTGAAATTCCGATTTTGATTTTGTTAAATGATACTAATTTAATAAAAGAAAAAATTAAGGAATTAATTAGCACAAACGGATATAAGTCAACAGAGGCAGAAACAGTTTTCATACATGATGAATATTATGATACCCAAAGTAATGTTTTGAAAAAGATTAAAGCCAATTTACGAATCAGATCTACAGATAATAAAAGTATCAAGATTACACTAAAACAGGAAAAGGAAAAGAATGAATCATATTTTGATAGGACCGAAATAGAAAAATCCTGGTCATATCCATTTTATGAAGAACTACTTAACAATATGGAGTCAATTAGCAATCAGTTTCATAATTCAAGAGATAAATATGACGATGATCCGAAAAAGACTTTCTATAGTTTGGGATTAAATAATATCTTAAAAAAGGATACAAAAAGATCAGTTATAAATGCAGTAAATAGCACAACAAGCCAGATAGAATTTGAATTTGCATTCGATTACGTTTCAATTTTTGTAGATCCTAAAAATTTGATTAGTTTCTTAGAACTTGAAATAGAATCAAAGAATAAAGGTAATCAAACCAAGATCAATCAATTTGTCGATGATATAGTTAAAGATGAGAATTTTAGACAATGGTCATATAATAAATTAGAAACAGGGTTAGCTGCAAAAAGCCTTTATGAGAAAGACGAACTTGAAAAAATTAAAGACTATGATAAAAATCATGTTCTAACTAGAAAAGGTCTTGGAAAAATAGAATCCTATCTTAATAATACTGACTTTGAATATCCATAGTTGATCCAAAATTTATACGGAACTTGTCAAAAAAAAATTAATAAATCAATATCGCGTTATTAAATTGGCCTCCTCCTTAAGTCGTAAAGAATGATGTCTTGATTTTCTCTTCCTTAATAATGAATTACAACAATAACATCTACGGGCATCAGAATAATATCTGATTCCACACAAGGAACATTTTGAATTAGCGGTATTGTCATTATAAGATCCTTTTATAGGTTTTTCTTTTGCGCATTTACCTTTACAGGGCATAAGATGTAATGTTTCTTAACATTGATATCCTTTTCTTTCTATATTTCCTGTTTTTAGTTATGAATATGATTGATGAAGCGATAATAATTATATTCTGATAATTCAAATCCAGAGAAAAAGATTTGATTTTGTCAATTTGTTTCAACAATATTTAGAAAAGTCTTTATGTTTACTAAATTGGTATTTGTCATGAAAATAACATAAATTTCCCTCAATAATAGATCATAGGTACATTCTAAGATCTCAATAAATAATTTCCTACAGTAATTTACCGAATTAGATACAATAAACTAATGTGTATTTGATTCTATGACCTGTATTCATTTATATCTATGTACAAATTATAGAAAAAGACTATATGGATATCCATCTCCTAAAAAGTATTTAAAAATATGGTACAATGGGATATCGAATCACTGGTTCAAGTCTTTGATCCCTCTTATACAAGAAGCGGTTACAAAGTAAAAAAAATTACAGGTATTGCGCCGCTTAATGAGGGAACACATACTGATCTCTCTTTTTGTAATTCAGATGGCTATGTTGGATTCTCATCTATCTCCGCTTCAAATTCAGGCATCATAATCTGCAAAAAAAGTATGGAAGGACTAGTACATCCA
Source organism: Candidatus Nitrosocosmicus sp. (assembly GCA_041747305.1). GTDB lineage: Archaea > Thermoproteota > Nitrososphaeria > Nitrososphaerales > Nitrososphaeraceae > Nitrosocosmicus. The sequence continues at coordinate 7,840 of JBGTFK010000225.1, read as the reverse complement.
AAGAATGAAAATAATCAGGCTTTTGTTTTTGTTGATAATCCCAGATTAACTTTCATAAAGATTATAAAAAGAATGAAAAACACTCAAGAACCGGTAAAGCGTATATCCAATAGTGCAGTAATATCAGACTCATCGAGAATAGGAAAAGATTGTCATATAGGAGATTTTGTAGTAGTTGGAGATAATTGTATTATCGGCGACAATACAATAATATCCTCAAGGGTGGGATTACAGAATACTATTATCGGGGACAATTGTCTGATTCAATCAGGAACTACCATGGGGGAAGACGGTTTTGCCTTTGAAAGGGAGGTAGAAACATCAGAATTAGAAAAATTCCCCCATTATGGCAAGGTCATAATTAAGAATAATGTAGAAATCTTCTCAAATTGTTCTATAGCAAGAGGATCGATTTCCAATACCGTTATAGAACATGGGACTAAAATAGATTCTCTGTGTCATGTAGCCCATAATGTAAATATTGGAAAAAATACAGAACTGACTGCTGGGACAATAATAGGAGGTAGTACAATCATTGGGAACAATTGTTGGCTCGGTCTTAATTGCACGATAAAACAGAAACTCAAGATAGGTGATCGGAGTATTGTCGGATCAGGTAGTTCCGTAATTCATGATGTAGAAGAAGAGGACATAGTTGCAGGCTCGCCAGCTAAATCGATAAAATCCAAGGTCACTATAGAAAAAGATAAACTATTTTTGATGACAGGACAAACCAGAAAAAAGAAACTAGCCAATCAGTTCTCAAATATCAAATAATACTATAGCATGTTGATTTTGTGTAAGATTATTATTTTTGAATATAGAGAAATAGACTTCTAATTAAATTAAATTAAATTGACTAAAACTCGCCCTAGTTCATCTTGGTTGTGTGTAAAATCACATTCTAGTAGCAAGTTTTAATAAACGTGTTTTACACCGATTGTTATGAGGTTTTATTCTAAGAACATGGTCACAACAAGGACACCTCATTCCACTCCAATCCAAAAATAAATTACACTCTATACATCTTTTATGCCCCTCCGAATAATACCCTTTAGTATATTCATCCTTGTAGGCCTTGTAAAGATGACACACATCCTTGCAAAACTTTCTCAATCCTTAGAGGTTCCAATAAATATTGTTGAATTTAAGGCTGATATTAAGCATTTTTTGGTTTGGTATCTACTTTTGTTTCATTAACAGGCACCGTCTTGTCCTCCGAAAAGTGCTTACACATATCGATAAACTGTCTTTGCTTCTCTTGTAAATCATCATTTATTTTATCAACTGCCTTCATCAAATAGTGTTCCGACCCTGCTTGCTTTAGTAAACTGGTAGCAAAGTTAATGCTATTGATGTCTTGAAGTATTCGGTGTATTTTGTTACAATTCTTTATGACGACGTTATCGGTATTTTGATATCCTCCACCTCTTATATCGGATTGTTGTGGAAGATGAGTTAAGGTATCCAGGGTTAATTTTAATTTCTCGCATCTTTTTTGTAGTTTGAACATATTTTTTGCAACATTATTATTTTTAGGTACAATGATGTTATCTGAATCAAACTTCATGACTTTCTTTCCAATTCCTTTTGTTAGTTTATCTACGTTAGAAGACAACTTTTTTGTTCTTTTATGTAAAGATTTGTCATCAAACTGTGTATCAATTATAGGTAAATTAACGGATTCTATTTTTTGAATTATGTTAGTTGATTTTGATAACAGATTTTGTTTTCTTACTTTAAGTGTGTTATCAAAATTCTTTATATAATTTTGATCCCCTCCTGATCCCTTTTTATTTAAGATCTCCTTGTCGATTAATTCGTATGCTCTTAGATCTCTTTCAATTTTTGATAGAGATTTAGAAATCTTTCTCATTTTTCTGAGGCTTTTTTGATTTCTAATCTTTTTAGGAAAAACCAACTGGCTATATTCCAATTTTGTTATTTCGTGATTTAGATCGAAAAAATCTTTCTCTGTATTGGTCTCTAAATATGAACTGCTTTTACTCTTTATGTCGGCAAAATTCTTTTGAAAATTTTCCATATAAGGTTGAATCAGTTGTAAGGATAATGTTGTAGATTTGTTTGCCACGTTATTAATGATAATAATACTTATATTTATATCTTATAGTTAATATAGATCTATATAGTTCCCTTAGCATCCATATATAAAACTAATAACCAACCCTAAAAACTCGTATAAATGTAATCTCCATAATTGAAAGTAGTGAAAACTAGCGGAAATCGTCAGAGTGGTAGATACTAGATGTAAAAAAACAACGCCCGTACTTTTAAAATAATATAAGACAGCACGGAATGGAAGGTGGCACCTGGTTTTGATTGAGAAATAAATAATATTTTTCTTAAGTTTTTCGATTTGATTCGTCAACAATTTAGATTTTTCATTATTTTACTCTTATAGGGATCTAGATGAATTAATTCCATGGTAAATGATTTTGTTAACTACTAAGTGAACTGAAAACTAATAGTGTCGACCTATATATTTATAGTGAAACATATATATGAACAATTAGTAACAAAATATAGTCGGCTACTACAAAGTATCCAAAGTAGGATCAACTATTGACAGAAGTAAAATAAACTCGTCCTATAGCTCTTTTTTCTGTTTAACTAAGATCTACTGATTTTTGACAATTTGATTAATGTGGTCGTGATGAAATCTGTTATGGACTAGAATGTGACGATTGTCAATGTACCATCGAAGGTCATAAGATAAAATAGCAATAAAAACCAAATTGAGATTAAGCTCTTAGTCAATATGCTTCTTAAAATATAAATCTTGTTTCTTATATTAGGTCCATTTATATTTACTCTTTTGGAGATTGGATGTTTTATACCATCTCCATCAGTTCTTTTAAAAGAAAAATTCATCAATCTTTCAAAGCTTATAAATGAATAAAAGATAATTCTATATATTTATTATAGTAAAATGACATTCGTATAGATTGTTTTTAAGAACACATTGGTTTGCTTTTAGGAAAGAGTATAAATTATATGGATGGTAGTATAGGTAAATCTCAATCTACTAAAATAGTAAAATGGGCTTGCTTACTCGAATACTTGATCAAAGGAGGAATTGATGAGAGTTCTTTCGTACAGGAGAAAATACCGATACTATTCCTTCGTTTTTAGAAACTAGATGTATATAAGTAAATCGAAATGAAATTAAATACCATCTTTATTGACTACGGACATTATATTGAAACATGATAATAATGCTGAGGTTAATTAATAATTAGACGAGAAAAAATGAAAAAAATGACCGACGGATTAAAGCTAAAGATATCCGAAATCCTGAATGAAAGTTACGTGGATATTCATGGACATGAAATAACATTTGAGAAAACTGGAAAATTCGAATACACATCCGTATATAGCATTAATTGTAATAGAAAATATATAATTGATTTGTCACCAGTTACAGTATCAGTAAAGGAGAGTATTATTCCAAGAGAAGACGTAGTATACAGTGATAATTATTACTCCAGTAGAGACCAAAAACGTAAAACACAAATTTGTAATTAATCTATGAGAATATTCTCTTTATTGCTCAAACCTTATCCGATTGAGAATATAAAATTGAGTTACGATGAACTGTAAGATAATTTTTAAGGGTTCAGATTTGAATAATTAATGAATATGACGATGTATATACCATTCTTTGAGAATATTTAGACAAAATGATCCTTAGAATAATCCTCATAGTAATAAAAACTCAAGAATGATCGATGCAAGATTGTTTGTTTATAAACCAAATTAGTGCTTTTATAAAGTAACAAAATTATCCGCAAATATACTCAATCGCAATTGGCCCATTGAAATTATTCTGCTTCAATCTTTGTAATAATCTTCCTAGATCAATGTCATTATCTAGATGCTCTTCATCTTTAATTGCAATAAATTGATTCTTATAGGTTCTCTTAAAAACTTCATAATTGGAATAAAGCCATTTGTAATCATCTTTTAATTCTCTTAATTTATCAAGTTCACAGTCCATGAACATTTGAGGATTCATGTACAAACATAGAATTCATTTCTTATAGTTATGTTGTATATAGTCTATATCAATATCAATACTATACATATCTAATTTATTGATACATTTAGATCAAATAAATCCAAGCCTTCTTATGAATAGTTGACTTTTAGTCAATGTTTCAATTATTCTTCGGCCCACAAATGCACATGGAATCCTGAGATCCCTTCTTGTAAATTTAGTTTCGTGCAAACTGCTATGCTGTGCTATACTACTAGTATGAAATGAATATCTGCTCTAAAATCACAAATTTATCTAGAATAGGGTCAGTTCAATTGCCTTTTTCAGATTATATGTCTTTGGAATAACTTGTGAAATTCGATAAAAACTAAAATAATTAAGATATTTATTATGAGGGCAGATTATATAATAAATATGGTAGTTAATAGTAATAACAATAAAAAAAATGTAGAAAATAGTAAAATCAAAAAGGAAAATAAGGATGCAGTTGATTCTACAAAAAAGGACGGTATCAGCCTATCAAGTTCTATTTTAACAGAATCAGACAATAAAGAAAAAGAACAGCTTTCATATTACGAAAAACAAGTTCTAAAGGAATTAAAAGGTATTAAAAAAGCATCCAAGAACATACTCAAAAGTATAAAGAAATTCAGTAGTAAAGTTAATTAAATTTAAAGATGACGGGTGGATATCCACCCATAATCTACAAAAACTACAAATAAATGAGTTGCTTTAAGTTTGATTTAGGAGATCAAGGTCGCCAGACGTTGAAAATACTACATTTTAAACGCTCTGCTCAACATTATTAATTCTGGTCCAGTAGTTAGATTGCCTACAATCAAAGACTGGGTGTTCCAAACAATGCCCGATGATAGATATGGAATACCACCATTGATAGTTAAAGGCTCTACGTCTACCTTTAAAACTGATGAAATAGTTTCAACCTCTTTCTCTGTGGCCTTTGGATGTACCGCAGCACCATCATTTGTCGATACAATCATCGAACCAGTTTGATTGAAATCAGCGACAGACATGGTGTGAGCTTCTATTCCTAAAACATCACATATTTGTTTATTAAACTCATTCTTGAATAACGGAGACACTATTGCTCCTTTATCATTAGTGGATATCAGATTGCCTATAGCCGTCAATTTTGATTCTAGTTTGGACACATTCAATCCGGTTACATGTTTTAGATGTAGCACTTCATCCTCTGACGCTGTTGAAGGCAGTAGCATCCCATTATTATTTAGGACCACCATAGGACCAATTATTCTATTTCCGGCTATAGAAACAAAAATTGGATCCACTTCTAAAATCTCAGTTATTTTCTTTAACTTCGTCTCGGCATAACCATGTGGAAGTAATACTATTTTATCATTAGATTTTGCAAATATACCTACGTTAGGACTTTTATACAAGTCATACCTGAAAATACCCAAATAATTTAGAACATAGGTAGATTATCATATGAACCTATTGATTAAAATTGAATATAATAATAAATAGAAATGTAAAAAATACTAATTATAATATGGTAATAGAATTTACTATGTCTATTAGGAAAGTCAACTTCATAATTTTCGCATTACCATGTGTATTGCTCTTGTTTTTGTCTAATGGGTTTGGCCACAATAGCCTGATAGACACTACACAGGATTTCCCTTTGTTTTCAGTGAATAAAGCATTAGCTCAAGAAACTACTTGGTCAAACTACACAACCGATGATAGCACTCTAAGCACAGTATATCCCACAGATTGGGAGATTGCTGAAGATAAAAAGAATGACGAAAATCAGACCAATGATATAATAGTATTTCTATCACCAAAAGAAAACCCAGAAGATCTCTTTCAAGAAAACATTGTCGTGAATATTTTGATACCAAAAAACAACTTTACAATTAATGAAAGTATCAATACGCAAGATATAGTTCAGAAACTTGTCAATCAGAATCAGGGATTCAGATTTGACAACATATCCACCGTACACATTGATAACATAAACAAAACAGCTGAGAGCATAACATATAGCTTTGAAAATGCAGGTTTTTTGTTTAAAACTAAACAGATTTTTTTGACTATTAACAATAATATCTATATTTTTTCCCTTTTGGCTGAACAAAAGGAATTTGACAAATACGCATTAATTTTTGATAGGATGCTTATGGACATTCATTTGTCGGTCTAAAAAAAGAGCGGTTTACTAGTTTACGATCTTGTCTAAACCGGTGTAAATTTGTGTATCAAGGATATTTGTAAAACTAGCTGTCAGGACATCAGTCATTTTAGAAGTACTTGGATTTGTCCAAACAAAAGAGTTATGGTATTGATTAGAATCAAAAGTGGTATCTAGACTTTGTGCGGAAATAGGATTTAGAGATATAGAATTTTCATCAAGAGTAGCAGCAATACTGGTTTGTGAAATCGTCAAACTACTAACAACAATAATAGTTGTCGACAGTATGATTAACAGAGTCAATTTTGATGTAATTATTTTCATATCTTAAAAAATAGTAGTTATATATCTTATAAGAAACTCTTCAATCGTTACAGTAATAAATTTAATTAGATTTACACTTTGTTAAATCAACTGTTTTTTTTTCTATAGTATTTTATCTCAATGTTTTTATATCATACTTTCGGGTTCTACAGAAACTTTGTTTTTATCCTCATATTTCTTGATATGATTTCCTAGTTCTAGGGTTTTGGAGATTTCATCTAACCCATTTACCAAATAATTTTTTAACGTAGGATCAATTTCGAAACTAAAGACTTCAGAATTTATCTTAATTTGTTGTTGTATCAAGTCGATTTCAAAGTTTTCGTTTATTTTGGAGGAAAAGAAATCTTCGATTATATTTTTGTCCATTTTGATGACCAAAACACCATTTTTAGAACAATTATTGTAAAAAATATCTGCAAAAGATACCCCAAGTATTACTTTGAAGCCGTAATCCTTAAGAGCCCATACCGCATGTTCTCTTGAGCTTCCTATACCGAAATTTTCACGCGTTAAGAGAATCTGTCTTCCACTAAATAGGGGCGAGTTCAATACAAAATCCTTTAATGGTATACCTTGTTTATCATAACGCCAATTAAAAAATAAATAGTCACCATATCCAGTTTTGCCCAAAAGTTTTAAGAATTGCTTTGGAATGATCTGATCTGTATCAATATTTGAAATATCAAGCGGAACTACCCCACTTGTCAGATTCTTGAAAGGTTCCATAAGTACACCTGTAATTTTAATCTGTAATAAATCAAACTTAAACCCATTCTCTCACATCGACAAACTTTCCGGCTATTGCAGCGGCCGCAGCCATCAAAGGACTAACAAGGTGAGTACGTCCCCCCGTACCTTGGCGTCCTTCGAAATTTCTATTAGAAGTGCTAGCACATCTTTCACCTGCTTGAAGTATATCAGGATTCATGCCTAAACACATACTACAGCCAGGCTCTCTCCATTCAAAACCAGCATTGATAAAAATTTTATCCAATCCCAACTTTTCGGCAGCAATTTTTACCTGCTGTGATCCCGGAACTACCATTGCTTTAACATTAGAAGACACTTTTTTTCCTTTCACTGCATTAGAAGCTTCGATCAAATCTTCTAACCTTGCATTTGTGCAAGAACCGATAAAAACTCGATCCACTGAAATATCAGTAATTGGTAAACCCGGTTTCAGATTCATGTATTCGAGGGCCTTAATAGCAGATTTTTTTTCATCATCATTTCCTTTAGAATATTCATCAGGAGAAGGAATTGCAGAGTCCACATCGATAGTCATAGCTGGATTAGTGCCCCAAGTAACTTGAGGAGCA
>JBGTFK010000224.1:0-5977 GCA_041747305.1 Candidatus Nitrosocosmicus sp. | reverse complement strand
GATTTCAAAACATGGTAAAAGAGATGATGATAAAAGTGTCATTGTATAACCTGTTTAGAAGAGTGTGACATAACAAGCATAAAACGATTGAAGGACAACGAATTAGGACACAAAGCACAATATTGCCATAACTGTTTATTAAGTTGGATGGATTAGACAAGGGTGATAAAGATACCTGAGGATAAACCGTTTGTAAAACTATTATACGAACTCAGAATAAGAGTAACTAGAATATGTATTATAATGATCATATTCATTTCTGTGTGTATGACTCTTGGTGTCACCGTCATCAAATTTGATGGATATGATTTATTTGTCCTTTATCCTGATACTTTTAACAGTTTATCTATTCAAGTCATTTCCCAGATAAAGACCGACTTATTGCCAGATAACATTAGCTTGGTACAAACCACTCCGGCGCAGGCCTTTACAGCGCAGATGTACGTGGCTATAATGATCGGAATTGTGGGGTCTTTGCCAGTCATACTTGGAGAACTGTTTGCCTTCTTGAATCCTGCACTACATAATTCTGAAAAAAGAATCATCAAGAGAATCGTTGTACCGACTATATCATTATTTGTAATGGGTTGTCTGTTTTCTTACTATGTTGCAATTCCTTATACACTTGATTTCTTGTACCAATACGGACAGGCTATGAGTATATTATCTTTTTTTGAAATCACATCTTTTATCCTTTTTGTCATAAATATGTTGCTAATATTTGGATTCGCCTTTCAACTTCCAATAGTCATGTGGGTTCTTACCAAAGCACGAATTGTTAATACAAATTTCTGGAAGAATAATTTGAGATACGTGGTTATTTTTTTAGTCATTCTGGGTGCAATCATAACTCCGGATGGGAGTGGAATAACCATGTGGTTCGTAGTAGGACCATTGATGCTTTTGTACGTTATCGGAATAGTAGCAATTCAGGCAGACTTGCGAATTTCAAAATATAATTGGAACTAATTTAGACCACCGAAAATATGGCGATTGAAATCAAGTCTAGAATTAAAGTTAAAAATAACTTCTAGGTTAAGTAAACAAGACTACATTTGATGAAAGTGATTTCAGTTAACGTAGGATTACCCAGACAAATTTCATACGAGAATCGTCAAGTTGTTACGAGCATATTCAAAGAGCCTGTAGAGGGAAGGGTAAAAGTAACTACACTTAATTTAAATGGGGATGTACAAGCAGACCTGTCGGTTCATGGTGGAGCTGACAAGGCAGTTTATTCATATTCTGAGGAACATTATAAATATTGGAAAGAGGCATATCCTACAATTGATATGCCTTGCGGAATGTTTGGAGAAAATCTTACTACTCAGGGATTAAATGAAGACATGGTAAACATAGGTGATCAATATCAAATCGGTACTGCACGGTTAGTTGTCACACAGCCTCGAATGCCTTGCTACAAACTAGGGATCAAATTTGGTCGTATGGATATCCTAAAGAAATTCGTCAATAGTCAACGACCAGGAATTTATTACAAGGTGTTAAAAGAGGGTGAATTAGGTGTCGGAGACAACATAAAATTGATATACAGGGATAAAAATAATGTTACTATAAATGACATTGTTCATTTATATATAAATGATCATAATAATGAAGAAAATATATCCAAAATGCGAAGGGCAACAAAATTGGAATTTTTACCCGAACCCTGGAGAATATACTTTGGTCAAAAAATAGCCCGGTTGCAGAAGAGCTAGATACTAACTAATCGAATGTCTGTGGTAATATGAAATAATGCTATTGATTTGTGTCTTTGTATTACTATTTACCCCATCCCCATCCGTCTATTTATCTAAAAATATAATCTTATTGATAATACTATTTGTTGAATAATTTTTGTTTGCCAATTAAGATTCATAATTAATTATCGATCATCAAATTTATCTGGATTAGAATGTTGGTCTTGTACAGGCAAACCAAATCCAAAGGTTACGCCGTTACCACCTTGATTGTTTTTAGCCCAAATCCTTCCATCATGAGCCTCGATTATCTTTTTAGAAACATACAAACCAACTCCTGTTCCTCTGCTTGATTTTTTTACAAACCTAGTAAATAACAGAGGTATCTCATCTGGATGAATTCCATGTCCAGGATCACTTATAGTAACCTCTATTTCCTTACCATTGTTTATTTTTTTCATATTTATTATTATTTCATCTTCGTCTTTTGTAAACTCAAGAGCGTTGTCTATTAAGTTCATAATAACTTGTGTCAATCGAGATTTATCAGCATTTAGTATTTTACTATCATTAGGAGCAGATGAATCTTCAAATACAATATTAAACTTGCGATCACCCTTTTTCCGATCTTGGTAATTAATCATTATCTCTGTTATCAATTCCTTGAGGTTAATGGGCTGTTTATTTAGTATCAATAGATCATTATCTAATTGCGATATATCTAAGACTATATCCACCAATCTCTTGAGCCGTTTTGCATTTCTACTTATCGCTTCCATAGGATGTTTGTATAACTCTATGTTACCAATCAATTTCATTAAAATATCTGAGAAACCCAGTAAAGATTGTACCGGATTTCTTAATTCATGCGCAGCTATGTTTATAAATTCTTTCTGCATATTATCGTGAATCTGGACATTTCTATTTGCTATTTCGAGTTTCCTGTTTGTATCTTCCAATTCTTTGGTCCTTTTTTTAACTGTTTTATCCAAGGTACTGTTTACTCTATTTAGGAATATGATCAATAACAATACTGCAGCGATTATACCTATTATCAAAGTGAGCATTTGTAGCCTTTCCTTGTCTATTATTTCGTTAATTTTTGAATAAATAAAGGAGGTTGGTGAAATCACAAATACAGAGTATTTGGGAGAGCCCTCAATAAAAACTGGGTATCCTGCATTAAGTCTTTCACTGTTTATGAACTGGTATACTTCAGAAGACGGGATTCCTGACATGACTGTTTTTACTAGATTGTTGAGCCTGTCATTATGCCCAGTTAAATTCTGGGTAAAATTTCCAAAAAAAGGTTTTCCTACTAGTGAATCTACAGGATGGACTAACTGCGTACCTTTGTTATCTAAAACTGCTAAATACTGTGATTGTATATCGTAGATATTTCCATAATAGTTAAAAAATTCATTTATTGGAATTCTTGCTCCTACCAAGCCATTATAATAAGAGCCACTAGAATTTGTCGTAATGATTGGTTGAGCCATTGCAATTCTATTTTTGCCATCTATTCCTACATACATGTCAGAAACTACAGAAGACATTGCGTTTTTTGTCTCATTAACCCATCTTCTAGAAGAAAAATCCATTCCCGCATAAGAGGGATTTCCACTAGGAGATATATCGACAACTGCGATGCCATTTTTATTTAGAAGGAACAATCTGTCCACAGGTGTAGTGGAATTTATTTTGTTGTAATAATCTACCAATAAACTTTTGGTCAGATTAGACGTATAATCTCCATCTTGAATACTGCCAGACATTGCTAACCCTTGCAGTCTTGATAAAATCAATTCCATATCCGACTGTAGGTGCTGTGCTATCGCACGGGTGGAATCTATTTGAACTTGTTTTTGCTGTTCAAATATGCTATTTCTTATACTATCTTCTGTCTCCTGTTGTAAGTGGAAAAATAAAACAAGGGGAATTATGACTATGAAAATGGCAGCAGTATAGATAATATTATTTATTGTAAAAAACTTTAAAATTGATTCCTTTAAATTATTGAATCTGCCAAGTTTCATAATATATAACTATGTAGAGGGCATGAATAAATTGTTATTTCTCTACTATTGCATAAACTCACAAAAACTGTGTTTTCATTTGTTGAATTATTTGATCCATGATACTTTTTTGGCTTTTATCATAATCCGCACTTGATTCTTCTATATGTAACCGAATCATTCAGTTATTAGCATCAAACTTGAGCAGTTATACACATTCTTTTTGTATTTTTACACGGATTTGGATTTAGGTTAAATATTATATATTATATATAGACCATTATATCCATATGTGGAACCGTAGCCAAACTAAATACGTATCATATCTATGTTGCGCTGTATTTATTTTTTTGATGTTGTCGTTTTACTCGACAATTATTGTTTTTGCTCAAAATCATGAGTCTTCATTGGGACTTATATCTCTTGATACAAAATTTGATTTTAAAAGAGAAGTATCCTCACAAACTGAAAACTCAAATTCTACCCAAATCTTTCAGCCTGAAGGGGTAATAGTTGATAGTAATGATAACTTATACGTCAACGATATTCAATCAAATGAAATAAAGGTGTATGATAGTAATGGAAATTTTATTTTAAAATGGGGAAATCAATCCTTCAATGGAATTCCACTAAATCATCCTCATAGCAGCGAAATTGATAAGCAAGGGAATGTTTACATTACAGATCAAAATAATAAACGGGTTGTAAAGTTCTCTCCAAATGGTACGTTCATAACTTCTTGGGGGAAAAATGAAAACGGTGATGCCAATTTTCTACATCCACATGGCATTGCAGTGGATTCCCAGAGTAATGTCTTTGTATCTGACAGAGATCTCGATACAATCCAAAAGTTCTCTCCAAATGGTACGTTCTTAGCTTCATGGGGTAGCGGAGGTACAGGGAGTGGTCAGTTTGACATGCCTTGGGATGTTGCGGTAGATGATAAAAATAATGTTTTTGTGCCTGATTATGGGAATAATCGAATTCAAGTATTCTCCAACAACGGCACATATCTTAGTGATTGGGGGACAGAAGGAAAGGGAGCCGGAGAATTTAATCGCCCAGCAGTAATAGCGTTCGACAATGCCGAAAATCTATACGTGACAGACTCAGACAATCAACGTGTTCAAATATTTTCAAAAAATGGTACTTATATTACAGGGTTTGGACAAATGGGTGAAGGTCCTGGCGAATTTTCCAAACCAGAGAGTATAACCATTGATTCCAATGCACGTGTATATGTGGCAGATACCACTAATAACAACGTTCAGTTGTTTATTCCTTCTAATTGATTGGAAAACTATATTTGCATAGGGTTACAAGACGATTTAACAATTTTTTAATAAACCTTATTTGTGAAGCATTTATTTTTTCATAATAAATCCACCATTCTATGTAGGTTTTATCGGATGAAATTATTCTGGGAAGATACCAAAAAAAGTCTTTATGAATTTTCTTTTAGCTAATTTCAAAGCCGTCTCGCCTTTGTCCGTCAAATTATAAACTATTGTTTTTCCATCTCTTTCCTCGACTATGAAACCTAATTCTTTTAGACCTTTTAGTGCCGGATATATTGTTCCAGGACTAAGTTTTTTCTCACCTTTTCTAATCGCAATTTCTCCAGCTAGTTCTTGACCATGCATTGGTTTTTTCGAAAGCAAAAAAAGGATCAGAAAGCCCAACATTCCTCTCATGTCGCAGCAATCTCCTCCTTTTCCCTCTCCCTCTCCCTCCATTCCTCCGCGCATAGATAATATAGATATTGGGTATCCGATATATATAAATACATCTTGAATACTATATATCGTATGTCCGATGGTATGGATGAGGAGGTGGAATAATGGGTTGTGGTTGTAATTATAGCGGCGTAAACGCTGGAGTACAAAAATCAAGAAGTTTTCTAACTCGTGAGGAAAAAGTAGATTTATTGAAGGAATACAAAAATGATTTAGAGAAAGAAGTCAAAGGAGTATCTGAAAGGATCAATGAGTTAGAGGCATCATAATTTTTTATCTATATTTTTTGCTTTTTGCCATATTTTAGTAATTTGAAATCTGTTGACGACCTACAAAATACGACTTGTTTTTGTTCCGTACATATGTAGATAGACTTTCATCTAAATAATTGAGACTGGGTCATAATTCATCTTGATAATTTTATCCTATTACAATCACAAACCGAATTAGATTAATAGCCTGTTAGGTACTTGATTGCTCTTCTAGGACTATCCATTTGCATCTTGCAGTTGTAATAAACAAGTAT
>JBGTFK010000223.1:0-6657 GCA_041747305.1 Candidatus Nitrosocosmicus sp. | reverse complement strand
TCTATAGAAAGATAATTTTGGGATAGGCTCTTAACCGGTTTTACATATACAAAAAAGTGGAAAGGGTTAAGTTACTATCCAGTAGTATTTCTCACTTGAGGAAAATAATACCCATATCGGTTTTCTTTTCTGACAAGTTCTAGAATTTTTCCGGCTCTGTTGCTCGTTCTCCTTAAATAATCAAATACCAAAGTACAGGATATTTTTTCTATAATTCTTATTATTGAATTGTAGACTCGCTTGATAATCTCGTCCTTCACCTTTGACCTTTTATTAAGTTGTTCTATTGTAGATTTGGAGTCGCTTCTAATAACTATTATTTTTCTTTTTCCTCTTTTTTTTAGCTTGGTTTTAAATATTTTGAGATTATCTGAAATTGCAAAATATACTGCTAGCATTTCCATTCTCTGGACGCCATATCTTTCGTTCTTCTTGTAAGGTTTTAGCGTTCTTATTTTGCTTCTGTTTTGAAAATGGTTATGCCAGGAAATGTATCCCGATGGTGATCCGTCTACATCAATTGCGATTTGTATATTGCGCAATCTAACTTTCTATAATCTATGTCATGATATAACCATTATCTATATAGTTACCATAAAACATACAGGGTAGATCAATCTTTGGCGTCACATTTTAAGAATGAGTATCGGAATAAATGAGCAAATCCCTTTTTTTAAAAAGTTGGTGCTACTTTTTAGTTTAACAATGCAACCCTCATCTGATATCCACTCATCAACAATTATGAAGGCGTTGTCACTGAGCATTTATAGATCGAAAGAATTATTTTGTTCACATGCTTGAGAGCTTAAAAACTGTCCCGGTTATCCATATAGAAATATCTCACATGTGGATCTTTTTGATGATCTTTAAAATTAGGGTTTGAATTACAATTATTTCCTTTTACAAAATGTCTGATTCTAGTTCTAATAGTGCAATTATTATAAAAATTTTCATTATTTTCAAGAGAAAAGTTTATTCGAAAGGGTTATGAATAAAACCCATCAAGACCGGCATGGTTAGATGACTGTTTTGTTTGTGGGCTGGGATAAAGAATTGCAAACTAAAGCATGAAAAAACAGGTTGAATCTATTTGTTGATTATAATAGCCAGGAGTAGAAAACCTACAAAAGAAAAGTCCTGAATTCCGATTGTATGTTGATATAGTAAATGTCGCTCTACATTCTATAGGAATTACTAAAGAATCAGGGATTACGCAATAGAGAAATCTGGATCAACTAATCAGAAATTTAAGGATCCAAAACAAGAGTTAAGTGAAAAGATCTATTTTATCAAAACTTGTTTAGGTTAGAATATATCCGCTTAGTTTCATAACTATTAAGGACATTCAATTAAATTATCCAAACCTTCCAGTAATGTAATCTTGGGTTACTTTACTCTTGGGTGTTTCAAAAATCTCCTTTGTTGGACCAAATTCTACAAATCTACCAATCATCTCATTATCTACCATCATGACAGCTATGTAATCTGATACTCTTGCCGCTTGTTGAATGTTGTGCGTTACTATAATTATTGTTAATTTTTCTTTTAGACGAGTGATCAGTTGCTCAATTTTTGCCGATGCTATTGGATCGAGAGAGGCCGTTGGCTCATCCATCAATAATATCTCTGGTTTTACTGCTAACGCTCTGGCAATACATAATCGCTGTTGCTGTCCGCCAGATAAAGTATATGCATTTTCACGTAATCTGTCTTTTACTTCGTCCCAAAGAGCTGCCTCCTTTAACGCCCACTCGACTCTTTCATTTATGTTGCCCTTGAAACCATTGACCTTTAGCCCAAATGCTACATTATTATAAATACCAGTTGGGAATGGATTGGGTTTTTGAAATACCATTCCCACAAGCCGTCTAACTTCTACAACGTTAACTTCCTTTGAATATATATCTATACCATTAAATAGAACTTGATTTTTCACATCTCCACCAACTAGATCATTCATCCGATTAAAGCATCTTAACAGTGTGCTCTTACCGCATCCAGATGGTCCTATTATGGCTACTATGGTGTTCTTTGGTATCTTTAAGTTTACATCTTTTATAGCATATTTTTTTTCATACATAACGCCCAAGTTCTTGGTCTCCAAAATAACCTGGTCTACTTTCAGTCTAGAATCGTCTTGATAGGTTTCGAAATCATCCATAGGTAGGGTTAGATCGACAATACTGTTATTCGGATTAACTTTGATTAAACTTTCCCCTTCCTGAAGATCTTGCACATAATTAAACCTCGGTCGTGATTAATTATCATATTCTATATTAACTATATAGTTACTTGGTATCATTACAAATCTATATATTCAATTATGTATTTATTTTAATAGATCTTTATACGCTAAGAAAGCGATGAATAATATAGTAATCATTGGTGCGATTTTAGCATCTATTGTAATAGGTATTTCAATTGGTATTATCGGAACAGCTGAAGCGTCTACAAATGAGACTGAGAGCACTACTGCTCAACCTCAGCAAAATACATCCCCATTAAGTGGAAGTATATCCATTGATGGCTCTAGTACGGTTTATCCCATAACCGAAGTCATAGCAGAAGAGTTCAGTATAGAGGAACCCGATACACAGACTACTGTTGGAGTATCTGGTACTGGTGGAGGGTTCAGTAGATTTGCTGTAGGAGAAACAGACATAAATGATTCTTCTAGACCAATAGATGAATCAGAAAAGACTCTTGCTGCAGAAAACAATGTAAACTGGGTGGAATTACCCATAGCTTTGGAAGGCGTAACCATAGTGGTCAGTCCTGATAACAATCTGATAGCTAATGACTGCATAAGCATTGAACAATTAAAGGAAATGTGGCAACCCGAGCGCACAATAATATCATGGAATGATTTGAATGCATCAAATCCTGATCAACAAATCAGGCTTTATGGCCCTGGTCCAGATTCAGGTACCTTTGACTTCTTTACAGAACGTGTTGTAGGAGAATCTAGATCCTCCACGACTGACTACATACCAAGTGAGGATGACAACATTCTGGTACAAGGAGTACAAAACGACAATCTTGCACTAGGTTACATACCATTATCATATGCTGAAGCAGCCGGGGATAGATTAAAAATTCTAGGTGTGTCTGATGCCGATGGACAATGTATAATTCCTAGTACCGAATCTGTTACAACTGGAGAATATCCATTATCAAGGCCATTATTTATACATGTCAACTATGATGAATTACAAGACAGACCAGAGCTTCAGGCATTTGTAGAATTTTACCTGAATAATGCAGGGGATGCAGCCGAAACAGTACAAGTTGTAGCCTTGCCGGATGCATATTATACAGAGGCCATATCTACCTTACAGGAAGGAAGCTATACAACAAACGACAACAGCACATTCAATGATCTATACTTGAGCCTAAGTTAAAAAACCAAAAAAGTAGGCCGTGTTAGTGCCGTTGAATCGGGATAAGAAAAATAATATCCTCCTTTCTTCTTTTTCTTCACAATCTGATTTATACGCATCAAACCTTAACAGAAATAGGATTATTGATCAAATAGTAAAATTTGTATTATTGGGCACAGCTCTAGTCACAGTTGCTGCAATAATTATTATAATTTATACATTAGTGGCGGAATCGATAGGTTTTTTCTCTGAAGTATCTCCAATAGATTTTCTTTTTGGTACAGAATGGACCGCGTTTTTTGAGGATAAACACTTTGGCATATTACCATTATTAGCAGGAACCATGTTAACAACTGTCATTGCTTTGGTGCTGGCCATACCAGTGGGAATAGGCACCGCTATATTCTTGAGCGAATATGCCTCTGCATCGGTAAGATCTATAATCAAGCCAATACTAGAAATACTTGCAGGTATTCCCACAGTAGTGTATGGATACTTTGCATTATATTTTATAACTCCAAACCTCCAATATTTTATCACAGATCTATATACATATAATGCACTGTCTGCGGGTATCGCAATGGGTTTTATGGTGATTCCTATGATCGCCTCTCTTAGCGAGGATGCATTCTATGCCGTACCTCAGAACATTAAATCAGCAGGATATGCTTTAGGTGCAAGGAAGAGCAGTGTAATTTTGAGAGTAATAATACCGTACACACTTTCAGCACAATTTGCCATCATTATACTTGCAATGGGCAGAGCGATTGGCGAAACTATGATAGTTGCAATAGCTGCAGGTTTAAGGCCAACCCTTACATTGAATCCAACTGAAAGTATAATGACTATGACATCCGCGATAGCGCAAGCGGCCACTGGTGATGCCCCACAGGGTACAATAGAGTATGCATCGCTCTTTGCAATAGCGACATTCATGTTTGGTATGGTTGCAGTATTAAATTTGATATCAGGATACATAAAATCAAAATGGGAGATAAAACATGAGTAACAAACCTATCGGAACGAAGAAAAAGATTAGCATATGGGAGTTTGGGTTTGAATCCTATATTCTCATTGCAGTCTGTATTTGTATTATTGTGTTAACAGTACTGCTAGTCAATGTTACTCTCAATGGATATGATAAGGTGACTCCTGCTCTTATATTTAACTATCCTTCAAGTAATGTTGATCAGGCTGGGATGAGACCGGCAATACTTGGATCATTGTATACTGTTGGACTGGCAGTTGCAATTGCATTGCCTCTTGGTATCTTTAGTGGGATCTATCTGAATGAATACGGGGGAAGGAATAAACTAGGCTTGATTATACAGGCAGCACTGCTCAATCTTGCAGGCGTACCATCAGTCATATTTGGCTTGGTAGCATTGGCTTTCCTTGGATACACTTTTGGATTAGGCAGATCAATAATAGTGGGTGCAATTGCATTAGCCTTTCTTGTTCTGCCTTTGATAACTGTAACAACAATCGAAAGTGCAAGGTTGGTACCAAACTCTCATAAATTTGGAGCACATGCCTTGGGCGCGAGCAAGTATCAAGTTATATTTAGAATAGTGTTACCGCGACTATTACCTACTGCAATGACAAGTTCTATACTTGCAATATCTAGAGCAATAGGTGAGGCTGCACCAATACTTATTATAAGCGGGTTAATCTTCATACGAAGAGACCCTTCATCTATTTTTGATCAGTTTACAGTCATGCCATTACAGATTTATAACTGGATTGGTAGACCATCTCAAGCATTTATAGATCTTTCAGGTGCAGGAATAATAGTACTATTAGCAATTTTAATTGCATTGAACATCACTGCTATATATTTGAGAAAGAGGTTACAAAAGAGAGTAATGGAATAATAATCTTCTTTTTTTACGGAATTCATAACAGCTTGATAGATTTCGTAAAATACAAAGGCTATTAAAATATCATATTTTGACTTTATTCTGACAAAAAATCTAAAGTCTACATATACACAATCTCTGTAGATAACCTTGCCTATATTTTGGATTGTTTTGTATTTTTTAATTGTTTTGTATCGACTATATCGAAGAATTAATTAATAAACTTAAAAACCATTTAGCAATGATAATCTTTGCGTACATATTTCTTTTAATTTTAGATATATTTTATTATCAGATTGTTTTGGTTTAATGTTATCTTGACTCGATTACTTGATTTGGGGTTAGACAAACTTTCTACCATAATTTATGATGTATCAAATATAGCTAAAAATACAGTAAGAGAAGCAATATTTTCATATACACGTGATGATATCACCACCAAAGAACAAATATTTGAGTCGTCGGCAAAAATTCGATTTCATCAAACTGAAGTTTCAGAATTATGTTTAGAACTTATTACTCGATTTCAACCAGTATCTACTGACTTGAGACTTATAACATCCTATATGGAAATTTCCTATGGGTTTTCTAGGTTCGGTCGATATGCTTACGATATCATTAATGTGGTAGAAATACTGGGACCTCTAAAATTATGTGATAAATCTGCTATAGTACAGATGTCTGAAATTATTTTAGAAATGATTGATCTTAGCATACATGCCTTACGTTCGCGGGATAAGTTCATTTTGAATAAAATTTATGAAATGGAAGAGACAGTAGATATATTATATAGGAAAAGCCTGCGTGAATCTACTCGCACTCCTATTTCATCTGATGAGTATTCTGACCTCAGGTGTAATATCTCTACCGCCTTGATATTGAAATATTTAGAACGGATATCGGATCACGCCAGTTACATTGCAGATTCAGTTAGCTATATTGAAACAGGAATAGCAAGCCCTAGAAGATAATCCGATAGTTTGATTTTGATTTTCTATTTTTTTAATAAAATTTAACTATATGAAGCGAACCATCTACATATAGAGACCCATATGAACGACCATACAGCTAAAAAGTGTATAATCTGTGGATGCACAGGACATGCTTTATTCGGATGTTTTACTCACTGGACAGGTCATAAGAAAACCAACGGGAAGTGTATAAAACATTAGCCTGCTCTGCTTATTTTAATTCATAAAGCGCTATCACTAGTTTTAACAAAATTTTTTCATTAGTTGTCTCTGCTAATGGTATAAAATATTTCTGAGTTTCTTCCTTAATTCTTGCTATTTTGTCCTTCCTTCTCGAATTTTTCAAAGATCGAAGTTCATCTAGTCGTTCAGCTAGTATGATATTTTTTATCATGCTGTCTGATTGCTTTATTTTGTCAAACTGTTTTTCTATTTTTAATAATTCAT
>JBGTFK010000222.1:0-3640 GCA_041747305.1 Candidatus Nitrosocosmicus sp. | reverse complement strand
AGTTAGAGTTAGACAGGGATGAAGAGTTAGAGTTAGACAGGGATGAAGAGTTAGAGTTAGACAGGGATGAAGAGTTAGAGTTAGACAGGGATGAAGAGTTAGAGTTAGACAGGGATGAAGAGTTAGAGTTAGACAGTGATTGGGAGGCTTCATAGTCAGGATTTAGAAATGATATAACGCTTTGGTTACCGATGAATAACCCAAAAAATAAACTTGTTGTTATAATCATGGCTGCAAGGAAATATGGTCTCATTATTATAATAACTAATAACGAGGATATATTTATTATGAGAAATGCATTGGAAATTATGTCTAAATTATTGCATTACTGAATAATCTAAATTAAGAAGCAATCAATATCAAGATACTATGAAATATCTAGTCAATGGATGTCATTCTTTTCAATTTTTAATATATTGTATTATTCCATCAATCCTCTTTATCGCTTTGTGTTTTGATAACTATGACAACGTTTCTGGGATGAATTCTCCACAATTTGGACGTCAAGAAGTAAGAGATGACAACTCTGATTGGGTGAATATGCTGACTGGTGAGAATTTGGGTAATAATGACTCGAAAGGAGCGGCCTATACCGATATTAACTCTATAAATTATTACTCTGATGGTAATACTCTCAATGCAACTTTCTGGTTGTCTTCAATCTCAGATTTACCTACTGGTAATGATATTTCAAATAGCAGGCAGATATACTACGGCATATTAATTGACTCAGACTTTAACAACGATACTGGCTATCAAGGCATCGATTATCAGGTCGAAATAAAATGGAATGATACTTCAAAGAAATGGAACAGATCGTTTAATGAGTTTTCGGCGAACGGGCATACGAGAAATATAACTAATGTGATTGAGAATCACATAAATTTCTTGAATAAAAAGAGTGGATCCGTCATACTGGATGCAGATCTCAAACCAATGCTCTTCCCGGATAAATACAGGTTATTCTTTTATGCTTATTCCCTTTCAAATGGAAATTATTTGCTAGACGCTGTTAGATGGGTGTATGTACCACCGCCAGAATTCACTGTCTCAACTACACCAGAAATTCTTGCTTTGGTACCCGGAGAGAAGAAAAATGTAGATGTGTTGATAAAATCAACTACTGGATTCCAGCCCGTGGTAAGGTTGGGTGTCGAAAACATTCCCAAAGGTGTAAACCTTACCACAGGAGATACTATAATACCGGTACCTCCATATGGATTCGCTACTACAACCCTGAGCTTAACTGCTGAACAGACTGCTCTTCCTGGATCCCGTACTTTTTTCATATTGGCAAATATAAGTTTCCTTAATTCTACATTCCATAGTCCAATAACCAACCCCGACACCGGCAAGAATCCTATCTTGAAAATCAATAGCGAAAGTATAATGAAACGATTCCCCATAGTCATGACGATTGCAGACCCGGTTCCCCTTTCAGAAATCGTAAAAACCTGGCTAACAGAGTGGTTCAATCCTTTAACCGGAACTTGGACTACTCTTACTACGATTGCCACTGGAATTCTGGGCTGGCGAATATGGAAAAGACAGTCTAGCAGAAAAATTACAAAGAATAAATCAGAATGAAATGATATTGGTCTACTAGACCATCTGATTAAGTCTATTCCCATTCGATTTGAGGTATAAAAACTGCGATAATCTAATGACAGAAATAAATGAAGAGGATATTTTAGACTAATTCAATATTCAACATTTCGCTTCTTCTTACTCTGGAACAAGATGAGCGAATTCAGTTGTCCTAGTGCAATCCTCTCCTCTACATTTATCATCTGGACACACATTGGATCGTTTGCATCCATTTACATCATCAAAATCGGTCTCACCTCTTACTAATATCCCTTCCACTATACCGTTTTCTAAATCATCTTCGTCTCCGGCATGAAGTACACATGATCCCGAATTCCCTCCATAAGTATCCAAATTTGCTACGAAGTAAGATTCCTCTTGATTGTTTCTTACTCGAGATCCGGCGGCGTATTTTAAGGGCAATCCACAGGGGTGACCAATGACGTAAACATGTTGTTGATCTTTTATTTTTCCGTCTCTCCGAATTTTAAATGGTTCATGATTTTCTACGGGCCTATCTAGTCTTACCAATGCCCAATCGGTTCCATCGTCAGTAAGCTGCCTGCCTACAAGCTCTTTTCCATGGTATACTTCTGAAGAGCTGACCGTAGTTTGTGCTTGATTTTCAGAATTCATTCTATAGCCAAATACAAAACTTACGTTAGTAACGTCATCTTCGTTGACGCAATGACCAGCTGTCGCTACCAAATCATCTGCTACCAAAAATCCAGAACAAAATGCACCCACTGGTTGGTTAAAAAATATTTCCTGTTCACAGAGACCATATGCCTCTCCAAATTTGGAAGTTCCCAGGCTAAACTGTTGGTCGCTACCTGTCTGGACAGGAACTAGATCATCATTATTAAATAAAGAAACAACACTATCACACTGTTTTTTAATTTTTGACTCTGATTGGCCGTCTAGTTGGTAATAGTCTTGTCTGTTATCCACACCATAAATAACTTTTTGTCTACTTTTTTTTGCATCATGTAGTTCGGAAGTGGTAAATCCGGCAATACCTGTTCTCCTACTACTACGAGTGTTGGGTGTTGGACTTGTACGACTTGGTCCTTCAGATTGTGGTTCAGAGACTATATTTTTCTCTCTATCAGCCAATTCTTTATTTATTTCCCAGAGTGAAAATTTTTCTAGTTCCTTATTTACATTGTTATTTTTTTCGACAGAATTAGACATTTTTAAATAATAATATCAATCTTATTTAAGATTATTGATAAATCCTTTTACAGAAACTTTATCTTTGAAATATGGATTTGTTTTGCAAGATCTGTTAGAGTAATCTAATTACAAGCCCCTTTTTTAAACTTCATTTGAACGGGTCCATGTTTTTGGTAGATAATGCCCATTCACTCGTATTAATGGTAATTAGTAATTAGTATGAATAAGGTTCAAAAACAATCTGGTTATTGCTCTATCTTTTTGGTTCTAGAGGAGAAAGCCAACTATGAACAATGTTTAATAAAATTAAGCCGGTATCGGTTATTATGCATCCACCGATATCATCAAAGGAAAAAAAGATGCTGATGATCCTAAATCCAGATGAATTTAGAAAATTGGGGAACGCGTCTCTAACAATTAGGTCAATAAATGTAGATGGAAATGAAATTGAAATTAAAGTTTCCTATATTGGCGGATGCAAAACACATGAATTTGAACTTGTTGCACATAAATTCTTGGACCCACAGGATACAAGTATCAGTTTGAATCTATCACACGATGATAAAGGCGACAGGTGCAAAAGAATAGTAACTGATAATTTGGTATTTGATTTGTCACCTTTGGCAAAGTTAAACCCCCAATTCAAGCAAAGAGCCATAAAATTATTGATAGGGGACAAAACAGGAGAATTTGAGTTAACCTAATCGAATCGTGAAATATGGTAGATAGAATCAGAGGCTCTGTAAAGTTAAGCCCTGATATTTCTATTATAACTATCTACAAATAGGTCCAACCAATTCTTGACATGCTTTAAATTACAATTCTCTTTTCGACAAGGAAAATAATCGTCAAAACTTTCTGTTCTGTCCTTAATGTA
>JBGTFK010000221.1:0-10690 GCA_041747305.1 Candidatus Nitrosocosmicus sp. | reverse complement strand
ATCTACTAGAAGTATTAACTGCAATGCAGATAGAAGAAGTGATCATCACGACTTGATAATCTCAAATTACAATAGAAGAATAAAAGACTCTGAGAATATAGTCCATAAGTTAAACAAGCTGATGATATCAAAATAGGGAGCGACTGGTGCATCTGTACATCATATCAACTAGTATCAAAAAAATATGAAAATATGTTTTAAATTCTAAAGCTCCCTCAGATTAAACCTACCATACGAAGCTTTTGAGGCAAATAGGTTTCGGATAGATATTTAAATCCATGTTTAAAGAAAGCGTCTAATTCACATTTTTCCTTTTTATTTAAAAAGAGATTTAGTTCTTTTTGCCATTGTTTGTTTTGCATCCAAGGTTTCTTTTTCATGTCATTGGCTCTATTAATATCTTCATCAGTTGCTGTCAACCGAGCAACTTCTGGAATATTATACTGATAAATATCTGAAAACATCATTCCAAGAACCTGAGCATCTGGAGTTACCAGTCTTTCACTATCATAGCTCAAAGACTCGCTACCAATTTTGTATCTTAACGCGATACCTAAGCCCCAAGGATCTGCATCGGCAAAAACTACTACAGGTTTTTTCCACTGTTCGTTTAGAATCTTCACCATCATTCTTGTTGCACGATCCGGTTCACCCGATCCGGTCAATAAAATAGCGTTGTATTTCTGAATAAAACCAGATTTTCTTATATTATTTAAAACGGTGTCTTTTTCGACCACCATTACAAAGTCCGCTTTGACATCATCTATTTGGACATCCCCCATATTGGTTGGGATAAGTTGAGATGTGGCTCTGCTTCCAAGATTGCAATCTATAATATCACCCCCAACTCGCAATTTTATAGGGCCAGAAATCATTCCTTTAGGTTTCGAAGTTACAGAAAACTCTTCTCTTGGAATTCCAGTTAAAAGTTCGACAGCTTTTATAGCATTATCAGAATCCTCTTGGCCCGTCCAAAATTTTTGCTTGTTTTTATCATCTCCTACATTACTAAGGGTTGCATAATACATCCCTCGAATAGTACTTTCCATATCTTCATCAAGTAGTTTTTTTACCGCATTGGCCATGACCAAATATTGAGCAAAAGTGGGTATTCTCTTTACACTATCGGGACTAACTTCAATTTTTTTGTCACCCGTTGTAAGCATTCTTTTTTCATCGGACCAAACGGTATTATCATATCCTATTTTTGGTAAATCCAAGATAGGCATTTGATTTTGTTTGATTACATCATCAGATATTTTCCTCATAATCCTTTTTATGATAGTCACAAATTCTTGTTTTTTTGCAGTAGACAATAGATAGATTATTTATTTCTTTTTACCCTTATTTACCCTTTTACTATAGGAATCTATCGTTGATTGAACTTCTTTGGTTTTAGATTGATTTTGATTTTGAGGTTTGTTAATAGATTTGTTCGTTTTTGCCCTGCTAACACTTGTTTTCACAGCGAGGCTCTTGTTATTCTTATTTGTAGTGCCTTTTTCTTTGATGATTAATTTCTTGTTTGCTTCTTTGGGTTTTTTGTTTTTAGTAACATTTCTTGTAGGGTCAACCTTACTTAATTTACCAACTATGCTCGGATCGACCTTTCTATTATCCTTTTTCTTACGTTCTAACTTGTTTAAGTTTGGTTTAGAAAAGGCTGTGTTTTTGGTCTTTTGGGTCTCCTGTATGTCCGACTCTAGATCTATATCCGCAAGATCCATTCCCTGAGATGCTTGAACGGGTAAAGTAGAATTAGCAGAAGAAGCGTCACCTATGTCTATTTGGGGCTTTTTGGACAAATGATTCTCAATCAATCTAGTAAATGATTCTTTTAGTTTTGAATTTCTACTCCCAAGCGATTCATTTATTGAATCTACTATGAATGGCAGATAGTGTTTATAAAGTCTGATCTTATTTTCTGCCTCCTTTAATTTGAGTTCTTTGCGTATTTGTGTACTTAATTTCCTATATAGTTCCGACAGACACGATTTCATATAGTATTTCAGTTCGCCTTCTGAAGCAATGCTTTCTTTTCCTGCAGTTTTGTATGGGATTTTGGTTGAACAAATATGGAAAAAAATATGCAATGGCAAAACCTCAATTACTCTATCTTTTTTTGATTCTTTGTTGACAGAAAATTGTTCCTTTGCTTGTTTTTTGGTGATCCCCATCTTATTAATTTCTACTTCTGATATAACCTCTCTAGCAACGTCGGACCCCTCATCGTATAATAGAGGTATTTTGTTAGCAAAACGATATAACTTGAATGAAGGAATATCACCACCATAAGCCAAACCAGTTTCAACTACTGTGGGCCTATTATTTATGACACATGTTCTTGATGTATAAGTGGTGAGAACTGGTTTGAGGACTTTAACTGAAAAATTTGATTTTGATAGACTGTTTTTGAATGGTGTGGGTGTAAGTGTGAGTTCTTCACTTTGTTCTGCTTCAAAAGCTGATGCAGCAATATTATCATTGGCTACATGAGGATTAGGATTAGCATTAGCATTATTGAGAATAGGCTTTTCAGCTGTGGCCTGGGCTAGTGTTTGGGAGGGGGCTTGAGCTTGAGCTTGGGCTGTAACCGTTACTTCTGTATTATCATTCCCTTTATTTGATACAATAGTATATTCGGACATCATTCCTATTGTAAGAACTTCGCGACCAATAGGGCTAAGATGATCTGTATTAGGATTTTGGAATTTAGTTTTTTTGCAAATGTTTACAATTTTAATAAGATCATGCTCACTGAAATCACCGGTAGGGGTCTTTAATGATAATCCAGTATTAGTAACAATATCCTTTGCTTTTTCATAAGAAAGCTTTTGAAAAGATGAACTTAAAATTTTTGGTAGTGACATTTTTTGAGTTTGGAATTTAGAAATGGCCTTTTTTAAGGTTTTTAGATCCATATCGGACGGATGGGGCAAGATTTCTTGTGCCGGATTAGGCATTATTGATGTCCTTCTATTAAATTGAAATATACCGTCATCTGTTTCAAAGGTTATGGATGAATAAGGATTTACAATACTTGTCTCAGAAACATACTCATAAATTTTGTTCTTAGTAATAGGTACTAACTTTGCCCTCAAAATAACTTCTATTCGAAGACCAGATGTGTCCTGAATACGAGAGTGCTGTTTAAGCAGTAATTTTTTTGACAATACAATAGGTTTATTGGTTCCAATATCAGTTCTTAACTCAAAATAGTATTCATCTTGCTCATCAATTGATTTATTCCATACTTTAATTGGAAAATCGGTATCCTTTGTAGAAAAAGCAGCAACCATTTTCAGACCAACTCCAAAGAGTCCCCTTTGTTGTTTCTCCATGTATTTAGCAGAAGTTAGAAAAGAGCAAACTGCTATGGGCAGTTTATCTGAATTTATCCCAGTTCCATTATCTTCACACGCTAACATCCACAGATCATTAGCTTGATC
Organism: Candidatus Nitrosocosmicus sp.; assembly: GCA_041747305.1. Lineage (GTDB taxonomy): Archaea > Thermoproteota > Nitrososphaeria > Nitrososphaerales > Nitrososphaeraceae > Nitrosocosmicus. The sequence continues at coordinate 7,241 of JBGTFK010000221.1, read as the reverse complement.
AAAAATTTTTAATGAAATTTTAATAGACGGCAGAATCGAAAAACTTTCGCAAGAGTCAAGAGAGTTTTCTATCAGCTCTCTAATGGCCATGTATAAAATACGTTCACCGGTAAAACCAGCTAATGCGGAATTATCCACAAAAAATTCTGATTCTGCCTTCTTATTGTAAATAATTTTATATTTTTCTAGCTTTGTTGTTGATTGAGAGCTATCCCTCTTTAATTCCTCAACTTCTACTTTTACTTTGTCTTCGGCAGCATCTAAGACGGTGGAGGCAGATTTATTCGGCATAAAATACTTTAATTAATATCTTATTTGATTTAATCGTTATTCATCCACCTTGTATATTACATGTTAAATCTAATCGATTTGAGAACCATATGGGGTAGATGAATTTTTCAATTCCTTTAACGTAAGTGGAAGAATTTCTATATAATACCTTTTTTTTTCCTTTTGAATTACTAGATAATCGGAGCCAGAGCCAACTATATTTCCATTCAATAATTCTTTAATTTTCACAGCTAAAGTAGATACATTCGTCAATATTTTTGGTTTTGCATAATGCAGTATATGATTTAAAAGATCGATAAGATCATGCTAGTCAATCAATCAGCTAGTTAGCAAGTTAACCTGTCAACCAACTGTTTTACCTGAAATGGTTTCTAAACATTAGTGTAAAAATATTTAAGAATTCAACGACCAGTGTTCTCCGTGGACGCCCGATGTGTAAATTGCAACAACAAGGCTAATTTTAATATTGAAAAGAATAAGATAAAATGTGAAAAATGTGGAATGGAAATAGACTACGACGATTATATTGAACAGATGAAAGAAAAAGCTGTCACGTTAGCAGATAATTTTCAATCAGGTTGGGATGAGGGGGATTTTAAATAATCTAAAAAATAGCCTGAATACAATTATCTTGTTGGACAAAAAATAAAAGTTTAGTATGATAATTTCTTTGAACTGAACAAAAGACACGAGCAAAAATGTAATTTTAGCAAGATTAATTAAGGCTGAAAATTTATCTAATAAAGACTTTGGTAGAATTTAAAGTAGTTATTTCAGATTCAACGGGTAAAAGCACTAGTCAAGAGTTGAAGGATAAGAGTGCTCAACCACTATTAGGTTCTAAGCTTGGAGACATATTAGAATCGTCTATTTTAGGATTTAAGGAAGGGAAAATAAAGTTAACCGGCGGGAGCGACAAATCAGGTACACCTATGAGATCAGATCTGCACGGAGCTACAAAAAAGTATGTCCTCATGACAAGGGGAGTCGGAATGCGAAACCTAGCACCCGGGGAAAGAAAAAGAAAATTGGTCAGGGGAAACATGATTACAGAAGAAATCTATCAATTAAATTGTCGGCTGATTGATGCAACATTGCCTGAAAAAGAGCAACAATCTTCAACACAAGAAGAAGCCCAGATAACTAAATAAATTCAAATTCAAAAAATATTTCTTTTATCTTCATCTCATAATTATCTGGTTTAGCACTTTAAGTAAATTAATATTTGAAAGAAAAAATACAACAGGTATTGCACTGGAAGGATACTTTACCTGAGTGGTATATTCAAAAATATGGTTATCAGCCATGTATAAACATAGGTACCTCAGGACATGTAGATCATGGTAAAACTACACTTATTGAAGCTATAACAGGAGTTTGGACAAGCGGTCACAGTGAAGAGCTTCGACGAGGAATTACGATCAAAGTGGGCTATGCAGACGCCGCTTTTTATAAATGTCCCAATTGTCAACCTCCATCAAATTATTCTGTTCAACCTAAATGTGGTGTTTGTAATTCTGAAGCACAATTATCAAGAGTAGTAAGTTTCGTTGACTCGCCGGGTCATGAAAGTTTAATGGCCAACATGCTTTCTGGAGGTGCGCTTATGGATGGCGCAATATTAGTTGTTGCAGCTAACGAAAAAGTGCCCCAGCCACAAACTAGAGAACATCTATTAGCATTACAGGTATTAGGGATTGAAAATATGGTAATCGTACAAAACAAAGTCGATCTAACAGAAAAAGAAAATGCAGTAGAAAATTATAGCCAAATAAAGGAATTTGTAAAGGGAAGTGTGGCTGAAAATGCTCCAATAATTCCCATATCTGCACAACACAAGGCAAATATCGATGTATTAATCGAATACATTGAAAAATATATTCCCACGCCAGAAAGAATTCACAATAAAAACGGTATAATGCATATATTGAGATCTTTTGATATCAACAAACCAGGTACACCCATTAAAAACATCAAAGGAGGAGTATTAGGAGGGGCTTTAATTCAAGGTGAATTTGAAACAGGAAGCGAAATAGAAATTTTACCTGGAATTTACAATGAAAAGAAGAACAAATATGAATCTATTTTTTCTGAAATAGGATCTTTAGCTACTGGTGCAGGATTGGTGGGCAAAGTGCAACCAGGCGGATTGGTCGCAATCGGTTCAAAACTGGACCCGTCATTTATTAAAAGTGATTCATTGATAGGTGCAGTGGTTGGAAAACCGAATTCATTGCCCCCGGTCGTCGATGAAATTACGATAGACATTAATTTATTTGATACCGCGGTCGGAACACAGGATTTGGTCAAGGTTGAGCCCATAAAAACCAAGGAAAATCTAAGATTGAATATCGGAACGGCGGTTACAATAGGAAATGTTACGAATTCAAAAAATCAAAAGATCGAAGTAAAAATAAAGAAACCGATATGTTTGATGCCCCAAAGCAGAGTAGCTTTAAGCCGGAGAATAGCAGATCGATGGCGATTGATAGGTGCAGGAATAGCTGTATAAATCAAGATGGAGGTTATTTCTGACACTAGTTTTATAATGGTTTTATGCTATGATCCGGTCAAAAGCCTGGACGCTCTAGAATCAAGATTTGGAAAATTGGTATGGCTCATTCATCCAGAGATGATTAATGAACTAGTACAGTTAGAAAAAACGGCAGGAATAAAGAGATCAAAAATTGCAAGTCTTTCCTTAAAAATAATAAATGATCGGATAAAAAAAGGAGATTTCAAATATTTAGACAACAATGATCTCAAAAAGTTAGAAATAACACAGGCCGATTCAACAGTGGATTCCATTTTATTAAACATCTCAGCAGAAAAAAGACTCCCGTTAGCAACAATAGACAAGAATTTAATTAAAAGGGCCCTTAAAAAAGGGGTTGATGTATTCACATTAAAAAGCAATAGAATTATTTTTGTTCATTCCAAAGTTAGGTCAAATTTAAATTATTCCTGATTACTTTCCTTATACATATATGATGAATATAGAAGGGATCGAAATAAGGTGGAATGGACATGATGGATTTAGAATTGAAGTAAATGGTAATAAAATTTATGTTGATCCGTATAAATTAATTCCATCATATGCTCACAAGAGTGATGCAGATATACTTTTGATTTCTCATAATCATTTTGATCATTTGAGTATAGAAGATATTAACAAGGTGATAAACGAAGATACAAAAATAATTTGCTCTCATGAATGCGTGGAAGTATTAAAAGATAATTACGTAGATAATGAAATAATTCCCTTAAAACCCAAAGAAGCAAGGATGGTTGGAAATATGGAAATAAGAGGTATAGAAGCGTACAATACCGATAAAAAATTTCATCCGAAAAAAGACGAAAAAATCGGATTTATCATAAATGTAAATGACTTGAAAATATACCATACAGGTGACACAGATATTATTCCAGAAATGGAAAATTTAAACCCAGATATTTTGTTTGTGCCTGTTTCGGGTACTTATGTAATGACCGCAAAGGAAGCAGCAAAAGCTACAAATGAGTTAATCAAGCCCAAAAAAATCGCGATACCGATGCATTATGGATCTATTGTAGGTACAGTCAAGGACGCAGAAGATTTTTCCAAAGATGTGAATATTTGTAAAACCGCAATAATGGAAATTGAATAAATCTGTACAATCAATAACATCACCACTAAGAATGATTAAATATTAAATAAAGTTTAAAAAATCATAATAAACGTGTAGGTAATGGCAGGAAGAGAGTTATTAAAATCAGAGAGGAGTCGTAGGGCAACTAAGTATCTTCTTATAATCGCAGTATTATGTTTAGCTTTTAGCATTGCATTCATCCTTAGGGCATACCCAATCAAATATGGATTTTATTTGAATGAATTTGATCCTTTTTTTGATTATAGAGCTACAGAATATATAGTAAATAATGGATTTGGACCATATCTTGAATGGCATGACTACAAGTCATGGTTTCCAGATGGCAGAGATATTGCTGGAACATCGCAAGTTGGCTTACACCTAACCGCCGCCACGCTCTACAAAATTTTTGGTATGAACATGTCTTTGATGGATTTCACAATATGGTTTCCGGTTGTCATAGGATCCGCGTCCACCGTACTCATGTTCTTGGTAGTAAGAGCTATAACCGGAAGCACCATTCCAGGATTAATTTCATCCCTTTTCTTTGCTGTGAGTCCTGCGATAATTCAAAGAGGAAACCTGGGATGGTTTAAGTCAGAGCCACTGGGTCTTTTTTATGGATTGGGAGGCACATATCTGTTTTTATCTGCCCTAAAGGATAAAAAATACAAATTTTTGATCCCAAAAGCAATTTTTGGAGGAATCTTAATTGGACTAGCAGTAACCTCCTGGGGTGGAGCTCAATATTTCGTAATCCCTATTGGCATCTTTATAATAGTCCTTGGGTTTGTTTCCAAAGATCTAAAAAATAATCTAATTGTGGCAGTTCTTTTTACGGCTTCAGTTCTCTTAGTTGCCGGTGCTTTTCCGAGGCCAGGCATGTCATTTGTTCTTGGATTGCCAGGCTTATTGTTAATGGCTAGCACGTCATTCCTATTAGTCACTACCGTAGTAAGGTTAAAAAGTTCTGAGAGAAGGGCGACATTAAAAACCGCAATAGTTCTAGGAATTTTTGTAATAATAGGACTGTCCATAGTGGCCGGGGGCTTTTACAACGTACCTTCCTTTAGATATCTCAATGCAATAAACCCATTTCTTTCTTCAGAGAACAGACTAGTAGAGTCTGTTGCAGAACATTTTACACCCACGATAGTAGATTACTTTAGACAGTTTTCAATTCTGATCATTTTTGCGGGACTAGGAATATGGCTAGCGTTTAAGAGTAAAAGTAATACCAATATGATTTTTGCATTGATAATTGGGCTTACGGGAATTTATATTAGTGCTACATTTGCCCGGCTTTTGGTATTTGCATCGATAAGCATAATTATATTATCAAGTATAGGGATTTATCAATCAATCAGAGCCATATCGTCGATCAGGACAGAAGCGGAACAAACACTAGCAACTTCAAATAGGAATGGAGCAAAATCCCAAAAGAACTTAAAACTCAAAAAGCAATTTTTACCATATGCAGGATTTGCGGCCATTTTGATAGTAATGTTGTCCATTCCTATGGTTTACGACACTAACACAAATTGGATTACTTCTGCAGATGTTCCTACATCTATTGCTAATGGAGGTACTAATTATCGATTAACAACGGACGATTGGATAGAAACACTAGATTGGATGTCTAAGAACACACCAGCTGATTCGGTGGTAACAGCATGGTGGGATTACGGGTATTGGATAACAACATTGGGAAATAGAACATCTATTGCGGACAATGCGACGATTAATCAAACAAGAATAGAAACAATAGCAAAAATGTTCATTAGTCCCGAAGAAGAGGGATGGAAAATTGCTAATGATTTGAAATCAGACTATATTTTGATATATGTAGTTGGACAAAAATTGCCTTCTTTGGATCCCACCAATCCAAGTCCCCTATATGTATTAGGAAGTGGTGGAGATGAAAGTAAAAAGCATTGGTTTATTCGAATAGGTGGATTTAATGAATCAGAGTATGTTGAATCTAACGGAGATACCCCAAAACAAAAGTATTGGGATTCGCTTTTGGGGAATATGATGCCGTTTCAAACGATTGGATTCTTTAATCCAAGTAGTGGAACATTATCGCCAGCATACCAGCCTAATGCGATACCTTTTTACGTAAAGGACATAAAATATCCAAAAGGTAACACTTCAGAACCACTATCACTAGAATACGCTTCAAAGAGTTTTGAAAGTGATGATCCAGGACTATTTTTTGGAGTGCTGGTGTATAAAGTGAATCATGATTTCAAAACAAGCAATCTAGCAAATGGCACCTCCTCCAATACCACTACTACCCTAGCTAGCAATCTAGCAAATGGCACCTCAAATTTGATTTTAGAATCTAATGTTTTAAATAATATCAACAATACAACATCAAACAATAATATGACTACTACCACAAATAACATAGCAACTATTGAAACTACTCAAGGTCCAATAAAAATTGAGTTTTATCCCGAGGTAGCACCAAATCACGTGAAGAACTTTCAAGATCTGGCTAGCAAAGGATTTTACGATGGAGTAGTATTTCACAGAATAGTACCAGGTTTCGTTATTCAAGTTGGAGACCCAAATACAAAAAGTGACAGCAGTAGCAGAGATAATTGGGGTACTGGAGGTCCCGGGTACACAATAAATGAAGAGTTCAACAGCATACCTCATGAAAGAGGAATTTTATCAATGGCTCGAACGAATGATCCTAATAGTGCTGGTTCACAGTTCTTTATTGTATTAAATGATTCAAAATTTTTGGATAATCAATATACGGTATTTGGAAAAGTAACAGAAGGGTTAGAAATTGTTGACAAGATTGCAAATTCAACTACTAACGCAATGGATCAGCCGAATGATCCCAATTCAGCTCGAATCAATAAAATCATTCTTCAATAGATCAATCTCCATCTAAGAAGAACATTTTTTTATTTTGATATCAATCCGTAGTAAATGAAGGGTAACACGGTACTCACATCTGCGTGAATGGTAATTTGTTTTGCTTGTATAGTAACTTTTCCCCAAGAAATAGCCTCGGCAACTGGAGCTCCGCTTAAGCTTCCATCCCATTCAGATGCGGTTGTGATATATACCGCATAGTCCAGTCCACCTCTATACTGATTCCACCATAGAGTATGATGTTTTGAAAGTCCTCCCCCCATCATGAAAGCTCCAGTCTTTTTTGAATCAAAAATTATCTCAGATAACTTTGTCTGATCTTTTAGGATATCAATTTTGAAATCTTTATGAGATTGATTAAATAGCCAAATCTGGTTCCCTACCGCACCATCAACAATTCCAGGAACAAATACAGGAATATTGTTCTTA
>JBGTFK010000220.1:0-9694 GCA_041747305.1 Candidatus Nitrosocosmicus sp. | reverse complement strand
GTGGTGGAGATGACAGTGGTGGAGATGACAGTGGTGGAGATGACAGTGGTGGAGATGACAGTGGTGGAGATGACAGTGGTGGAGATGACAGTGGTGGAGAAGGTAACTAGGCGATAAATAGGACTTTTTCAATTATTTTTGACAAAAATTATCAATTTTCTTTATGTTTTATTTCATTATTTTTATAACCTACATTCTAATTGCATGAAAAGAAGATCTGAAATTATAAATTAAACGAAAGAAGATAATCCCAATATCCATACCGAAAATCTGTTTATAATGGCTTCGTGGGGATACGATTCAAGTTTGAATATAATCCCCTTATGCATAGTGATAATGTTCTATCGATCCATTGAAAAGATTATTTTACTGTTTTTTATCTCCATGAATTTCGTTCATGACATATTGTATATAATCGACCACTTCATTTTCAGTCAATGACGTTTCAACTCCAGACGCTTCTTCAATTTCATCTTCCAGATTCTTAGCAATAGTTAACACTTTGGATTCTAGTTCTTTGTTTCTCTGAGCAGTACCAATACCACCTAAAAAATTGGCTTGTTCAGTTGCTGATTTCCTAATTGATCTTAAAAGTGCATTGTCCTGAGAAATAATTTGGGTGGCCGAATATAATCCTGAATAGATAAGGTAGCATGAGAATCCGATAAGAGAAATCGAAAGCAGGCCAAATGGCGGGTATGCGGCCTGAGTAGCATTGGCAGATCCTGTAATATAGAAAAATAAAAAGCCGTATGCAGTCAACATCAATTGAGTTCTAACTGCAGAGTCTCTCTTCAAAGTTCTCGCTATTGATAAAAAGGCAACTCCAAATATAATACCGGCAAGAATTCCACTAAAAGAGAATAAGAGAATATTAAAAAAGACATTTGTATCACCAAAAGGACTAAAATACCCTAGCGCAAAAAGAGGAAATTCTATATTATAGTAAATAAGAGACACAACCATTATAAACCAAAAGTTAAATCTTCCAATTCTATGTAGATACCGATATAGCAATTTTATACTACCTATCCATGTTAGGATAAATGCGAGTGTGGAACAAACATTGTAAATTAAATTAATTTGACTTCCTATGGCCACATTACTAAACTCAGGAAAATATGCAACATCACCCAGAGAGATGATTGGCTCCTGCTGTGACAAAGTATCCAATGTATAAATCAAACCAAATAACCCATTTGCTACATAGGCTATCATGGCAAGTGTAAATATCAGGATCAGGATATTTCTATCAAAATTCTTATACCATAGGATGAATGCCCTTGTCAATAGACTCAATATGCCAATCCAAATTCCATAACTAATAATGTGAATGATATATAGAAACGTAATCTGATATTCTTGAAATATCAGAATCTGTAGAACTACAGAAGTCAACATTATTGCGATTAGAATTTGCGATATGAATATTATATTATAAACTAGTTTGAAGTGAATGTATTTTACTTTTGTCAATTTTTCGAAACTTTTGACATGATAAATAATATAGAAAGACGATAAAATTAGAAATATTGTCAAACCTACATACAGGAGAATACCAGGCAAAGAGGAGATGTATTGGGGAATAAAATCTGCGATAATACCGATCTGAGAATCTATGATAACGGAGATGCCCATGAGTATAAAGACAATCAGAATCCGATTGTTTTTGGGTTTCACAGAAGACGATATACTATCCACGTAATCTCTAATGTTCATAAATATTATCGTTAAATGATGTTATTGAATTTAAAGAATTGTAAATTAATATCGACCAACGGATTCAAAGAACCTCCACGGGGTACTAGACGGTGCGTCAAGTAAATATATAAAGAAATTTTAACAAAAAGGTTTTTAGTACAATATGGTATATGGAGTAAATCTTAATCGAATTCAAATATCATTATCTATTTGTAACTAAAAATTTTATCTTTGATGGAATACATCCGTGTTGATACGGTTCAAAGTTGAATAGAATCTGCTACGCAAGAATATTATGTGTGTATAACTATTAATGCATGTACTATTCTTTCATTACACAGCGATTATACAGAGAATTGGCTTGACGAATGATGGACATTTATATTAATAAATCATCCTATCAAATGCTTACCGGTTCCACAGGATCGACAATAAAAATCGTCTCCTTCTTTACAGCCATCGAGATCATAAAATTTAACACATTTACTACAAAATACAAAATTAACTAGATTGCCATTCTTGTCTCTGGCTTTTGGCATCTCCTCTGTAAGCTTCATATATCGCTATCACTAACAAGATAAGCCCAAATATCAAATATATGCAATCTTTAGCCTATTTGTCTTATCTTCTTGCATAAATATTTACTACATTTATGTAATAGGTTCGTTGTATGATAAATATTAACCATTTTAAAGTGACTACAATGATTATTGTGATAAAAGAAATGTGTTGATCGCGCGGTTTGCAATTAGTCGTGGGGATACGGTTCAAGGTTGAATATAATCATGTACTTCATCTATTTCAAATAAAGTATCATGTTTGAATATACCTAAAACTTGATCCCTTGTATAAGATTCTTTCAGTTCCGTCTATATAGATTATGGGAATTGTAGTAGATCACATATTACACATATTACACGTCATAATAATGGTAGAGTTAATTATAGAATATAGAAATTATTTAAATATTAATAAATTTTCCCTAATAAGTAATGATTAATGATGAGAGATGAAAAGGATAATGAAGTCTTTTCCCAAGACTACAAATCGATTGAACAATATAATCTGAATGGAATAATTTATAAAATTCTTGTATCTGGCAATCAGACTCAAAATAAATTTTCGATAATTGAAATTACCTTTCCTCCAGGTGAAGAGTCAGAAATACCTTTACACAAGCACAGAAACGAAGCATTGGTAATGCACGTAATTGAAGGCAATTTTTCCTTTAGATATGGAAAAGAAACTCTAGAAGGAAATAAAGACACGGTGTTGAGATTTGAAAAAGACATAAGTCATTCTTATAGAAAAATTGGAAAAGAACAAGGCAAACTACTTGTAACATACACTCCTGCAGGATTGGAAAACTTTTTCAGAGAGCTAGGAACATCTACGATGGAGGATTTTAAAAAATCTATACAGTTTGATCCGGTCATACTTCATCTATTAGAAAGCAATTACAACTGGAGATTCATTTTTGAATAAGTTTCTCTATTTATGAAAAGGAAAATGGATTTCAAATCCATCTTATCTATAATTAAAAAGTCAAAGGGTTTTGATTGATTTCTAGGAATGACTATATACTCCTTAGTTAAAGAAATTGATGTCTGCTTCAACAAAATTATTGTCGGCAAACTCTATTGGTTCATCTTCGTCATCGTTCCATAATACTATTCCATTGACATTGTTCAGAGTTTTTGTTTCACCAGTATCCAAATCACGACCTTCTAGATCATCAGTAATTGAGGCTTCATACAAAATGTTTGAATTAGACGGGGTTTGTTCTATTTGATTCATTTCTACTTCAACTGCATCAGTTAAACCATCGTCTAAGTTGGCTGCAACTAGTTTCAGGTCATCATTTTGAACGAGATTCAACTCCAATGACGTAGAGTCCAAATCACAGTTATCAAAGAATGCTATGATTCTTACTTCTTGAGGATCGATTTGTTCAGAGGATAAGTCCACGGTATCAGAAATATCGGCACATGAGTTTGAAGCCTTTATGATATAATTGTGACTATTATCATTACCGTCATTATCATTACCGTCATTATCTTCATTATATTCACAGCCTATACCATTGCCGTCTCTGTCAAAGTCTTGAGTATCTGGAAGATTTACTTTGAAGTTGTGATCCGGAATCTCATTAGGCCCAATCTTTCCATCATGATCACAATTGAGGCCACGTTGATTAGGTGAAATGCATAAATCAGGATAAGAAGGATCACAAGAAGTCTCGGCGCATGCATCTAGTTCAGGGCTGTCTTCACATACAATTTCCTTATCACCACATGTTTTTCCATCAGATCTAAATATCATTCCCTCTGGACATCCATCTGAATCTGGAATACATCTTCCAGTTTCATCATCATCTACAGTATGGTATCCCTCTGGACAACCGCCTTCTGGGACACATTGATCATCGTCATTATTGAAAAATTCATCAGGACATTCTCCTTCATTAGATGCACATTTTGGTAAATCAGGATTCAACAAACAATCGTTGTCTGGACCTTCATTAGTAACACTGACTGGAGAGATACCACTATTCCCATCGTTGTTGTCTCCATCATCGCTTTCACAGCCGATACCATCATTGTCACCATCAAATCCATTTGGATCATTTGATGATACCTCGAAATTTGTTTCCGAAATATCTTCACAATCAAGATCTTGCTCTTCAGTCTCTTCAACTAGAGAAGGAGAAGGATTTTCATTAGTAGAGGTTAAGCCTAAAAGGCTCTGTCCTAAGGCTGGGTCAGTAGTAGTGGTTGATGCTAAGGCTGGGTCAGTAATAGTGGTTGATGAAGTGTATTGATCTGCGCTATCGGAATCTCCACCACCGCTATCGGAATCTCCACCACCGCTATCGTCACCATCTTCTTGTGCATATGCAAGTAGATTTACCGACATACTAGAAGAGGACGAAGAAAAAATGATGCTAGATGAAACTGGAGCAGTGACCATTGGAACTGATATGGCAAGTATTAGTAATAATACCGGTATTTGATAAAATATTTTTTTTCTAACACTGTTATGACGCATAAAAAGGTTACAATTATGTCGGTAACTCGTATTAATATCTATTTCATATATTTCTTATATACGAAACTTGTATAACATCAAATTGTATCATATCCCCAATGATAAACAATTACTTTAGGATGATTAAGAATTTGAAAAAGATTGGAATATTACAGCATTTACAATATCGGAATGTCTTTATTTAATTAGAAGGAATAATATTTCATCTTCATCACGTTCAAATGCTTTGGCTAGAACTCCCGGTATCCTTGATTTATTTGTAACAGGTAACGATGGAAGGGTATATACCAGTTGGTGGGTTGAAGGTCAGGATTGATCTGGAATAAATGACAATTGGCGTTCCATAGGAGGATTTTTCCCAGTTTAATCCCCTGATATTTTTTGACTGAGCATATGTAACATGCTTGATAGATGGACGATGCGGCTAATTGATTTATAATCATAAATATTCATCATCATTCAAAAATGAAAGAACTTTTTGACAGGCTCTGTTCACTTAAGGAAATAATTCCTTTTTATTGACTAACTAAATTGCCATTAAAATGATTTTTGAAAAAAGCTTAATAATATTTTATGCTCAAAATTCGGAAATTATTTCCCAAGCGATTCATGTAAACTAAAGTCAATGTTATGAAACTCGTAGCCAAACTCTTAAGTGAACAGAGCCAATCAAAGTAATACCTCTTTTCTAATGGTTGATTTACTAAACTGAATATTTCACAGATTCTGAAAACAAACTCATTCTAAATTGAAAGTGTATAAGAATAATTCGGTTTGACTCAATAAAATTCCAGAGGGGTTAATATTGTATGTTATATATATAAAATAGATTAAAAAATTGAGTCAAGGCAACGATAATGTCGGAAAAATAGCTCAAAAAGTATCAGAGCAAGCTCCTTCAGTTATTCATCAAATTTTAGATAAACTGGCTGGTAGGCATGCATCTATAACATATACTTTTGAAGACTTTAGAATTAGCATGCCTAAAGCCGAGGGTCCTCAAGGAAGACAGATAGTTGGTGGAGAACTTTCAATTAGAGGTAGCATCAAAATCACTGGGGAATTGCATAAGAAGGAAAATAGTAATGGTGAGGACGGTAACACAAGCAACATCAACGTAGTAAATTCAAGTAACGATGCTTCTACTAGTGGCATTAGAGACACCAGCAGCCAAACAAGTCTATAGAAATGGGTAATACATATCTATTTTCTAATAATACGTAAAAAGCGATAATTGCCATGTATTTAATATCTAAAATGAATCCAAAGGAAAAGGAATTGAGTTGACTGTTTGACAGATAATAATAATATACCAAAGAATGTCGACAATGAAGATCTAATTGTTAATTGGATAGTAAAATCTTTAAAATCTGTAAAGGGCGGACGAGTTTTGATAGATGTAGAAGACGATCCCGCAGTCGCTATTAATGTATCTACAGATACTAATAGAATCAATATAGATATATTGAATCCAGAATTATTACATCTCTTTAATGCTTCTAAAGATGAAGAGAAGAATTCTGAAGATAAAGACCAAGAGTCAAAAGGAGTTATTGACAAAATAGAGGACAAATTTAGTTCCATAAAAGAGTTCGCAAGTTTTGTAACTGATAATGAAAACGGATTGTTTGATAAACTAGACATAGCAAAGGAATTTGCACAAAAACTGACAGATAATAATATAACTTTGGCTATCCTCAGAAAAGGTCATGAGGTTTTAGTATTGGGTAAGGATGCAAAGCCTACTATTTCAAAGATAATATCAGGAAGCGATGATTTGCAAATTAAAAGCATAATGGAGGTTTCAAAATTTGCAGGTGATTTAAAAACAGATGAAAATGAGAATACTACCTAATTCTTAAAAAGTATCAATTCCTCTTTACCGAAAGCGACGTTCTTGAGTATGAAAAATTGGGATTTCTAAATATGGTAAATCTTTCTTAATCTTGTTAAATACCTCATCTGTAATTCTATTAACTCTATTTGCAATTTTGTAAAAATCTATTCGCGTATCTTTAAAAGTAGTGCCAATTGTTTCTTCATTCTCTGCCACCTGAACTATATCTGCATTATAAATTAGTAATTTGAAAGATATGTAACATCTATTTGTGCAGGTTTTATCTATGAATTCTCTTTCTATAAGAGCAATTTTAAAGCTTTAATGAGCTGCTGCTTATGCAATTTCAAGATTAGCACCACAATCCTATTACTATGAGATCAAACTTTTGGAAGGTTTTCAATTTTATCGTAAAATTATTTATATTTTTAGGAATATACTTCAAGTATTGTAAATGCTTAGATATTTGCTACCCTCATTACGACATGTATTAAATTGACAGTAGCAGGGGATAATAATTCACATATTTCTACTGAACAGTCGTCTTCCTTAGTATTTGGTGAAAAAACATTTGATAATAGCATGATTTTTACTATTGATGGAAACGAAACATTTAGACTAATGCATGATATGATAAGTAAGGCAGAGTTAAAAATTTGTATCATAAGCTATGACATAGATCCTCAAGTGCATCTCATAAGATCAGCTACTACGCAGCAGCAATCACCATCAGTCAATTTTCGAAGCGAGATAAATAATCAAGAGGTAGATAGGCAACGATCCCATCATGAAGAATTATTCAAAGAGAACTATATTTTAGAAAATCTCTTAATTCAAAAGGCGATCGAAGGTGTAGATATTAAGATGCTTGTATGGGAACCTAAACTTTTAATTCGATTGTTTCCAGGAAGTGCCTCTCGCGGTATAGGACCAAGAGGGAAAAAACTTGAGACGATAAAAAGTCTTGCAAAAAAGCACGGTGTTGAAAACCGTATTAGCATAAGGGTGGACAACATGTCACCTACATATACATCAGGTTTTCATGAAAAAATAATCATAATAGATGATCGTGTAGGCTTTTGTGGCGGATTCGACCTTATGAGTGACAAATGGGATATAAATAGTCATGACTATGATAACCAGTTAAGGGATGATAATTACTCACCATGGCACGATATCCATGCCATGGTAACAGGACAAATAGTACGAGATTTAATAGTTCATTTTAATCAAAGATGGACATATTCTTTGACAAAAAATATCAATAATGCAAGAGAATTTAAAACGACTATAAACCTTGCTAAGAAACAATATTTCCCCTTTGATGAAAATAAAGAAGGAAACGATGTGGAGATTCAGGCATTTCGAACTTGGAAAGACCTGGAAAACAATAAAGACAGAGATTATATTTCTGCTATCTATTCTTGGTATGCTCTAATATTTCAACGTGCTAAGAATAGTATCTACATTGAGGATCAATTTCCATTTCAAAATAATTCGATCACACATGTATTAGGAGAACAACTTAAACAAGAACAAAATCTTAAAGTTATAATCGTGGGTCCAATGAAACCTAACCTGCCTCAATCTCTTCTATCCATTATTTCAAAGGAAAGTATTAAGGATATAGATAACAATTTATCTTATTTGCGAAAGGTAGGGGGAGAAAGAGTTAAAACATACTCCTTAGTATCACAGCATCCTTCAATTCCTCAACGTCGGAGACAAATCTATGTTCATTCTAAATTGTTAATAGCTGATGACAACTGGATAAAAATTGGTTCTGCAAATATGGATAAAAAGGGATTTCACGATTCAGTAGAATTTGATCTAGGTGTTACCTCTCCAAAACTTGCACAGGCAATCAGGATAAGGCTGTGGAAAGAGCACCTAAACCAAAATAGTCAAAATTCACAATCTAAAATTGACTTGCATAACTTTGAAGAAGGCTTCAAATACTGGATTTCAATGGCAGATGATAATGGAAGGCGAGTTCAAAATAATGAACCCATTCAAGGACACATATATTATTATAATTTTGAAGAGATGAATTTACCTTCTCCCTATCTTAATGCCAAGTAACAGTTCTAAATCTTAATCATTGTAATATTTATTTTTCAAAGAGATCAAATTAGTATAGAATACACATCCTACAATGATCATGCTTAAAATTGTTGTAATTGGTTATCGCTTTGCATTTTCTCTTCCTTTACATAAATAGTCAATGCAATATTTATATTTTAGATATTGATTTCAGGAAACCATTAACTTAGGAATTTGATAGATAATCAAAAAAGGATTCGTTATTATTTTAAGATTTTTAATGCGTCTTCATTTAAAGGACACTCTATTGGCAACCTATCGTCTTGGTAGGTTTTTACTGTATAGCTTGCGATATGTTTTGTTCTTTTGGACAGCAAAACAGACGAAGATTTCGACTTAAATTTTGAGTCGAAGGAGAAATATGAATTCGTTATTACAAGAGATCTTAACAAAGCCAAAGAATGGTTGAGACTAAAAGCTAGAGGAAACGAACGATATGGTATAATTTCAAGTTCAAAATCTCTGCGACTAAAACCGTATGGAATATTCGTTGAGCTGAAAATCGATACAAAAAACTGGTTTCTAAAATAAAAGGATGATATTCGCTCTTCCTATTTTGAAAAATGATATAATTTAATAACGCATTTTGAAAGTCATAGGATCCTGTTTTATAAACTCATAAAATTGATTAGATTTCACCTCAATAGTTGATCCTTGTAGTTTTAAATAATCAAGAAAAACCTCCAAGCGTTTTGGATACTGTCTTTTTGTCTCAGGAGCTTTTAATGCATAAATAAATCTAAAATATGGAGAATCCATCATGATGGGTTCAATAGTATTATGCTCAATCGATTGCAACTTCTATACCTACGATATCCTTCACATTGGGCCTAAAAAAGGATTCAGTAGTGAAGCGGGCCCGTTGGGATTAAGTTCCTTGTGGTAGTAGGGTTCTAATGCAACTTAATGATACGTGGTATAATCAAATTAGACAGAGATAAAGATCTAATAAGCTAAAATCTATTAAAGTTAATCCTGCTTGAAAATTGAAACTAAAAGATGAGA
>JBGTFK010000219.1:0-2873 GCA_041747305.1 Candidatus Nitrosocosmicus sp. | reverse complement strand
TCTCATCTTTTAGTTTCAATTTTCAAGCAGGATTAACTTTAATAGATTTTAGCTTATTAGATCTTTATCTCTGTCTAATTTGATTATACCACGTATCATTAAGTTGCATTAGAACCCTACTACCACAAGGAACTTAATCCCCACGCGCCTAAACTCACTGATATCTTATATAGTAATGATATTAGGTCTCACCAGGATTTGAACCTTTTTCCAAACACTTGTGTCAAATCAATTCCACGTTCAATTCACTTTGAACCTTGTTTTCAGGACTATAATCAAGCGAATCCAGATATACAGAACTTGGCTGACATTTGACTCTATGTCCGTCTAACGTATATTTGATCTGACTCATTACGTTATTTCAAAACTTGTAGATATGGAGACTCAAATTGGATTAGAGATCTAAAATATGTGAAGAAAATTTTTTACCAAAAAGGACTTTTAATATACTTTTGATCCCATCTATACTTATTAGGACCGCTAATACCCTATTACTCATGACTAATCCTTATTTACAAGAATGTTTTTTTGAGTCGATGACATTAAGCAAGAAGAAAGCAGGATCTTCTAAATGAGAATGACAGGGGAGAGAATATATGAACGATAACAAAAAGGCAAATAGAAAATTAAGACTGCAAGTGCATATGTCCATTGATGGTTGTATCGCAGGACCCAACAATGAAATGGACTGGTTAGTTTGGGATGATGACTATATAAAATACCTAAACGATATAACTGAATCAGTTGATACCATCATTATGGGGCGAAAAATGGTTGATGGATTTATTCCGTATTGGACAGAAGTCGCGAACAAACCAGATGACCCCCTGTATGAAATCGCTAAAAAAATGGTCGAAATTCCAAAAGTTGTGTTCACTAAAACAATAAACAAATCCGATTGGCCAAATACAAACATTGCGACAGGGGACTTTAGAAATGAAATTACAAAGTTAAAGAACCTGGATGGCCGAGATATCATAGTATATGGTGGGATATCATTTGATTCCTCATTGATTAAAGAAAAACTAATTGATGAATTTTATTTATTTATTAATCCTATTGTATTAGGAAGCGGAAAAACTATCTTTAAAGACTTGAAAGAGATCCAAAAACTTACATTGATCGAATCAAAGGTGTTTGACTGTGGACTGGTTTTGCTCCACTATGAAGTAAAGAAAAACTAAGGTAAGATACATAAATAAATATATGGAAGAACTATTATTTTTTTTATTATTCTATTCCATAAAATTATTACCCTGTAAAGATATCTATCCGGATCACTCCTAACCTATCTATTCCTTCAAAATCTGTTCCAACTTCTATCTTGTGCGTCTCTTTAAATGCTGTGATTATATTCAACATTGAACCGTATCCCTACGGATGAGAACTATTACCAATGATTATGAGGTATGAATTTTGACTGTGTCTAAGTTTTGGACTTGAAAAAATGGTTAATTATATATAACTTAATTAGAAAGGTTATAACTAATTTATCAAATCTTTTTTAATGAATAAGAAACCATAGTATTTACTATGCTAACACATAATATATACTATAAAATTAATATAGTATAATATACTAATACTAAACTAAGTATTATATACTATAAAATTAAAGGTACTTTGCATGAAGAATTTCAATGTATTCGTAGTTTTAAGTATTGTAGCAGCAGCATCTTTATTTGCAGGAATAGCAATGGTAACACCAGTAGTAGCACAAGATAACATGTCAATGTCTATGGATAATTCAACAATACCAATGAGTGACATGGGTAATATGACCATGGGAATGGATAATTCTACCAGCATAGGTGGTAATTCAACTACTCAGTAACTAAAATTATTTTAGAAAATAATACACATTTTTTTATTCTTAGATTTAGTTTGGTAATCAGATCTTGAGTTAGTTCCCTGTATGTAGCAACAACGTGCAAATAGATTATATAGGTTAATTTTTAATATCTGTTATCTTAATAAGTATAAATGGCATATATACAATAGTAGAATTTCTAGCCAATAATATGTGGCTACAGGCTTTATATGCTACTGCTGAGATTTCAAGAAGATATTTGTCATCTGATAAAAGATGTCTCAGCAGAAGATACGTTAATGGGATTCAGCAAATTGGTAATTGAAAATACCTTTGTCCTACTGGCTAAATGCTAATTATACAAACTCTAATAAATGAATCCACGATTATACGGCATGGATTCGTCCCAATCTTCGCCTGTAAATACTATAATTTGTTTAAACATCCACCAAGTTCTTTTCCATCTTTTCATACGAAAAAAGCGATATTTGTACTAGAACCCCACTACCACAAGGAACCTAATCCCCACGGGCCCGCGTCAAATTTGACCATATTTTGGATTCAGATTAAATTAGTTATATATGATACAGAATAAAATGTTTGTATGTAATCAAGGATCATAAACTGAAAGTCACTCAATCCACTTTAGTTCTTTATGAACAAACTCTTTAAAAGCATAATTGTCTTCATGGGAACTGTTTTTTTGCCATTCTTATGGGATTCTTTGGACTGGCCGGTATCTACACCTCAGCTTTTGGAACTAGCCATTATGAAGATGATCAGATATATCTCCTCTCCTTTGGTCTTATCTGTCTGGCAACAGCATCAATCTCTCTCTTCCTTTCAGTGAAATTATATCATCATAGATAATAAAAATAACAGAAAGTAAGTTAAGGAGTCCATTCACGGAATCATTCGATAATACTTAGAGCCTATCCCAAAATTATTTTTCTATAGATAATCATACAACAAGAGAACTGTACCAACCCAAGGTAGTTCCCCACCTTCTTTTCATACCTTGTATATAATTTTCTGAACCTGTTATGCCATGAATTTGTTCTCT
>JBGTFK010000218.1:0-3297 GCA_041747305.1 Candidatus Nitrosocosmicus sp. | reverse complement strand
CATACACAAAGCTAGTAGATCTCTTAAAAATAGTCACTATTCACATTATCTATCTAACCATAAAAGATGTCAAATTTGTCAGATCTTTTTGAAATGGGATAAAGATTCTAGATGTCCTTGTTGTAAAAGTAAGTTAAGGACAAAACCCCGAAATAGTAAAATCAAGGAAAGATTTCATCGAAGTAGAATAATGGAGCATGATAGGTATTGAACGGAAAAAGGAAAAACAGGTAAAGGTTATTTCAGACAAAGATTAAGAATTAAGCCAGAGTCAAACTTTTAAGATAATACTTTAAAGTGTAGTTTGAAATTTATTCAAGTAAATTGTAACGATAAAGACAAATGAAATCTCGATACTCCATCAATATATAGAAAAGGACTGAAAAGATGATGAATGAAAAAATATCCAGCCTAATAACCATCAGAAATAACAATGCATAACTAAGGGAATCAGGATGGAGGCATCAAAAAATAAATAACCCGGATCCAATTACTTTTTTAGATTAATGTGAACAATAAAGAAAAAATATAGAAATTCTAAATTGGGTATTGCATTTGAGCATCCATGGGAATGGGTTTATATGGAAAATTGCAAGCAAACACATGGAATAGACATTTGCTTCAATAAAGATTTCACCAATTTTGGAGTAATAAGGGTTTCAGAACAGGTCAGATCAGATATTGTATCTCAAACAGAGGCACTAGAAACTTTGCTGATTTCCTCCATTCAGAGCAAAGAAGTCATGGTCGGCGAAGTGGAATCAAATAAATATCGAACACCCAAATCCCCATCAAGATCTGCAACGATAACAGTTCATAAAATACATGATCATATGGACAATATTATTCAAGAAAGAACATTGATGACGGAGGAAAAGAGTTTTTGCGATAATATTGAGAATGATGAGCATAATAAAAGTTCCACATACAAGGATAAAGTATTTGTAATTGCCTTTGAAGATATTCCAGAAAACTATGAATCAGGAAAAAGTCAGAAACAGCTAAGGGAATTATTTGAATCCTTTGAATTTATTTAAAGGATTCATTTTTAGAGATCTCTGAATATTCTGTAACGTAAGAAAACAGAAAGAATGGATAAAAAAATAAATCACAATAACGAACTTTACTAAGAACCATTTCAAACTATATTTGAAACTACATACAGTAACTCGTCTAATATCAGATCTGTGGACCCAGTTTGCTTCGCTCCTCGGCTATGTGAGTAGTAGTCTTTCTGCAGCACATGTAAACAGGGAGCGACAATTACAACAATAAATGCTAATTTTACTTTGAATCTACAATTGTCTATTTTAATTGTATTTAATATTATGGTTTTATCTGCAAATTCATAATAAATCATTTAATATTAATTTCAGTCCAAAGTTGGACTCGTAATATATCTATTACTAAACCCACCCTAATACCTTGGCATAGAATTCATTTCCTCTATTTGGATTTGTTAGAAATTCATCTTTGTATAAAGTCTCTGCATCTTTATCGCTTCTAGAATATCTAGAAAGCAATGCTCCAAGGTCTATTTTATCCTGGAGAGAATTAGCATTAATAAAGAAAATATTTTGAGGATGAGTTTCAGATCTGATAAACTCTAGCATTTTAAGTAATCAATTCCTTGAATGATTCATATCTCTTTAGATATTCTTGTCCTTTAGTATCAGTAGAATAATATGTTAGGTATTCTTGTTTTAGATTATCCTCTGGATCTATTTCTTTGATTAGGCCATGCTTGACAGGAATACTTTAACATTTCCGTTTGAGGTTATACAGTTCATTGATTGAGGTAGAGTCATATTGTTTAGTTTTTTTAGAGAATTATATACAGCTTCAAAAGTTGATTTAGCTCGATCTTTATTCATATTATTTTTGCCTCTTGTAGCTGGAGGTTTAGTTTCTGCGGATAGTGGAACCATATTCATCTCTTAATAATCCTTTGTAGATAACGACAAACCCGAATACTGTAGCAGGGTATAAACTGAGTGTAAGTCAATATTAGATCTTGGATTAACATTTTAGTAACCATCTTTCAAATTCCTGAGCTTTAAAGATTCATTATTGCGAATGTCCTACAGATACTCAAATTTATTTCCGAAATTGGACAAAAGTCTTAAATTGATTAGTAGTTCATATCGTCTAAACATGATATATAATCCAGATGAAAATCCAGGACCCGGGAACCAGGAACTAAAAAACCACGCTATGAAAGAAATAGACCAGGTGCTTAACAATATTGTACCATCATTAGACGATTCAGTGAATCTGAATACAATTAAAGATATTGAATCACGTATATCGAAGGTAGAGGGTAAATTGGGAAAAATTGAATCACGTATATCGAAGGTAGAGGGTAAATTAGATGAGATTCTAGGTTTGATTCAGAAGAGAAACGAATGAATATTCAGTCATTAGCTCGAAAGTCTTTCATATAGCAATAAGACCCGATTACGCCTTATGAAGGGCGGAGGGTTTCGAAAAACATCATACATAAAACAGGAATTGATCCGACATGCTTTTATTGGTTGGACCCGATCTAGTTTAGCTTAGTGTGAGATAGTATGAATTCTTATTATAATGACGATGTGGAGGCTGGATATATCAAATTCACAGATAATAAAATAGTAAAAACTGAGCCCATAAGCAAAAATATCTATGTTGATTTGGATAAAAACGACAAGCCTGTAGGAGTAGAGGTATCAGGCATGAAAAATAATGTCAGACATAATGTCATGGGTAGACAGATAGAGAATAGTTTATCTGATTTAGAATCTGACAAATTCAAAGAATTTGCGATTGATGAATACATAATTGAATTGAAGAATAAATTCGGAAAGTTTTAGTTTACTCAATATGGTATAGGTTTTTCCCTACTGTAGTCAAAATTATTATTGATCATATCTCTAGTATTATAGTACGTAGTGAAATGATTCTAACGCATCAAAAGTAATAGATTTAGTAATTAGTTTATCTTTGACTAATAATTACGAATACATGAAATGTCGCTACTCATGAGATGAGTTCTAATACACAAGTCTATCAAACATAGATAATTGCGTATGACAATAAAGAAGACTATGTTGAATTCGCAGATTTAATTTAAGACTTAGACAGAGAAGATATAGTATTTTTTAATTCTTGTATTGTTTTTTCCTTTGAGTCAAACAAACTCTAGTAATTTTTAAATCATCGGTACTAAAGTTAAATTTCAGTTTTAGTTTCCATTACAGACGTATTATACAAACATACCAAAGATGGAATCGTGTTGGCCAGTGGGCTTTCTCAAAT
>JBGTFK010000217.1:0-8535 GCA_041747305.1 Candidatus Nitrosocosmicus sp. | reverse complement strand
GTACCAGATACTTGTTTATTATAATTTCAAGATGCAAAAAGATAATCCTAGAAGAGCAATCAAATACCTGATTGGCTGTTGATGTATTTCTGAGCTTGATTATTGATTGATATGTCAAAATGAATTATGACCCATGCTCATTTAATTAGAGCGGCGAAGCCGCGACTTAGATATTTTTCGGCCAGTTTAAAATGAATAAGGACACTCATGAGAGATGTTTGCGACCAAAGTTAAACTAATTGAAGTACAGACTTTGAGAATCAAATGAACTGGTTTTAGAACAGAAGAATGGATTAGAAACCATGGGACATTTTAAATTACGTTTTGCAGTAGCTAAGATTAAGAATAGGCCTTATTAATAGAATATAGCGGCTGACGGTCGTAATTGGTTGACTAATTTAGGAAGTGAGCAAGTCTGTCAAGAAGGCGAGTGATAGTTTGGGGGCAATTAATAAATGCAAACCTGAAACTACAATATAGAAACTAAACAAACTACAGAAGTAGATAAATATAGACAGAATCAAGAATTGTGCAAGACTTGTAAAATAAGGGAGCGAGCGTATGCAAGTGAGCAATTGATTAGAATATTCTTTGATTCATGGGCCAACAGTGCTCCTCTTGTGAATCCAAAATTCAATTTACAAACCTATACCAAATGATTGATGGATTTCTCTGTTTTGCTTCGACAGGTCCCACATCAGACGATAAATAAAGAGAGATACTAAGCTGTTAGATAATCTCTTATTCTCGATAGATCAATGCTTTTATTCTATCTAATTTGATAGTACTAACAGACATTGACTAAATGCCAATATTGTCATAAAGGTCTTAATTCCAGCTATATTCGTGTCGGTGCTAAGGAGTCTTTTAGAAAAGTAAGCCTGTACTGTATCACTTGCGATATTTACTATTCTCCCGATTTACAAAAACAGTATACTATTCAAAATTCAGAAATAAGCCCAAATCAACCTTATTTTGCAAATCAAACGGGCCCGGTGGGTTTAGTAATAGATATATTACGAGTCCAAATCTCAAAGTTATTTATTCTGGGTTTGAAGGCTGTTGATATGGACCGGATTAAATATCATTTAAAAATAGACATAAACCTACCTCCGATCACATTGATAATTGACCTGTTAAACTAACTTTTTAAACTTTTATTTATTCAGATTTTGACTTAATCTGAATAATAGTGAGTTGTATGATGTTTTGAGTCGTATTTAATCTGTTTGTATATATAATAGAAAACTGTGGATTAAAGGTCATTGTTTTTTGAACTTGAGTTGACCGCAATCAATCTGGCTATTTCATAAGTCTGCTTTGCATCGTCTTTCTTACCAATTATATTCAAAGAAAGTCCCTTTTGATACCACGCAGATACCTCTGTAGGATCTAATTTTATGGCTTCATTGAAGGACTCAATTGCCTCGTAGTTACTTCCTAGTTTTCTCAGGATTATGCCTCTTGTTATCCATAATTTTGAGTCATGTGAATTAACGTTTATTCTATGTTCTATTTTTTTTAACAGATAGAGAGCGTCTTCGTGTGCTCCAAAATTGGAAAGGATCGAGCTTTTAAATACTTCATCGAGTTTGATACTTTTAGCATTTTCTTCTAATTTACTCTTGTTTTTACGATGATTAAATACTCTCTGTCGAACTGTAAGCATTAATCGATAGTCGCTATATTTTATGATCAAGATGGTAGTTCCAATATAGATAAACTGAGATACCTCTGTAAGTAATGCCATCGGATTTTTATCTTCCAGAGGCAAGCCTGTTATAGGATTTGCAATTCTTGTCATTAATAACAGTAGCGACAAACCTATTGTTCCTACTAATCCAATATAGTAGTATTTGCGACCCCAATTCATAATCATAGGTATAGCCCAACAAATTTGTAATATTCCTGAGAATATGAACAAACCATCCGTATATGGGAGCATCTCCATTGGAAAGTTAAGCGGCTTGAGTGCTGGTCCTACCATTAATAAATGTAAAATACCGCCCGCAATCGTTGAAAATGCAGCTACATATACTATGGGAACTATGTTTCTTTTTACGACTGATTCGCACAGTTGTAAAAAATATTTAAAATGTTGTATTTTGGGCTTTATTGCCAAAAGTGTATCAAACATATAATAGCCATGGATACAAATTGATATAAAGATTTAGTTATTAGTACGTTACAATATTATAATGTCGTTTTGTAAATTATATATATCTTGTAAAGTAATAGTTTCTTTTGCAAAATAAATAAAATCTTTATGATTTAAATAAATAATATATGTTCAAATAAGATTTATTTGATTTTACGCTCTTCTTAGTTAAGTAAATAAGATTTATTTGATTTTACGCTCTTCTTAGTTAAGTTTTTCATGTTTGAAAGGATCATAATTGACATATCCATAACAGAACTTTATATTTTTACGTAATATTCTTTTATATTTATCTAATATCGATAATGATCATAAATGTAAAATATTGGCAAATATAATCATTAACATTATATATTAGAGCATTATATGGTTTTGTATGGAACACGCACAATATTCCAAAAACAAAAAGGGTTGCATAAACATGATTAGATTCTATGGAGGTTATAAGAATTGACCGACCGCAAGGATAGCTCTTATGAGGGGAGGATAGAAGCAGCTAAAATTGCAAGAGATCGTCCAATAGAGAATAACAAATCTAATGGAGAAGAAAATAGATATAAAGATGCAAATGGCAAATTAAATTACATAGCTAATTTTACTAAAGGATTAAAACATCATGAAAAGAGTCATGATGACGCAGGTGAGGTAATGAGTGAACATTTTCGAGATTTAAGAGATGCTATACAGTCTGAAGATCCTGAAGAACTTCAGGATATAACTCTTGGAGGAGAACAAAAATTTGTAAACCCTGAAGCTGCATTTGCCTTCGATTTAGAAGGTCCTGATTCTCATGATTTAGCCATTAAACCATCTCCAACCCTTGATAGTGAAGAGTTATCTGGGGAGATGGCCGAAGTATATTGGATGGCATTATGTAGAGACGTACCTTTTAGCAATTTCTCTTCAGACCCACTTATTCAGGAGGCAGCCGATGATCTTGATAAAAACTACGGAGATTTTCCCGTTGTACCACATACAGACAAAGGGGAATTCAAAAAGAAACCCGTTGACAAGAACACCGTTTTTCGTGGAATGACAGATGGTGACTTTAAGGGAGAATATATTTCTCAATTCTTAATTCAGGATATCCCATGGGGATCTCAGGTGCTCAATCAAGTTCAAGACACTGTAGAGCCAAAAATTGATTATTTGACTGACTATAGTACTTGGTTAAAAATTCAAAATGGAGATTTTAAAGATGAAGAAGTAATGGATGATCCGACCGGTAATGTACGTCATATCCTTACGGGGAGAGATCTTGCTAGGTATGTACATGTAGACGCACTATATCAGGCTTATTTGGGTGCCTGTCTAATTTTGCTACACGATAAATATGATTTCGATCCCAATATGCCTCTTCATAAGGGCAATTCTAGAACAACAATGGGTTTTGGCACATTTGGCGGACCTCATATATTATCATTAGTGACCGAAGTAGCCACAAGGGCACTCAAGGCCGTATGGTATCAGAAATGGGGTATCCATAGGAGATTAAGACCAGAAGCTGTTGGTGGTCTTATTCATAGACAAAAAAATGCAGATAGTAAAGTAGATCCTGAATTAACACCACCGAAGCCAGATTATCCGCTAAATAAAATGATTTTAGAGTCTAAAGTACTTGATAGAATATTCAATCACAATATGGAACAAAATAAAAATAAACCCGAAAACTTTGGTACCTACTTGTTACCAATGGCATTCAAAGAGGGGTCTCCTCTTCATCCTTCATATGGAGCTGGACATGCAACTGTTGCAGGAGCCTGTACTACCATACTAAAGACATGGTTTGATGGAGAACAACAAATGAAATTTCATTATGAGTTTGCACCTGACGGCACGATAGCAAACACTCACCTTCCAGGTAATCCCAATGGTCTTACTGTAAATGATGAACTTAACAAAGTCGCAGCAAATATTGCAATTGGTAGAAACTGGGCTGGAGTGCATTATAGAAAAGACTATACGGAATCTTTGATATTGGGTGAAAAGGTTGCTATTGGAGTCTTACAAGAACAGGCATTATGCTATGAAATGGATCCAAAAAATCCAAAGGGCTATTTTAAATGCACTTTAACAAAATTCGATGGCTCTAGAATAAAATTCAATGGGTCAAAAATCGAAACCCTCTAGTTTTCATGCCTGACCTATCACCTTTTTTATGTGGTCATAATTTTGTTCTTAACCGTCGGAGATTTCTCCTCTTGCAGAAATTTTATTAAATATCGATATTAAATCTCGTTCTCTTTTGATATCTCAAAGTTAGCCAAAGTTAATGATGGCATAGTGGAGGTTGGAAAAGATTTTCTAACTTAGAGGAAAAAAACTCATGCTCATATATTAATAAGGATATTCATATATGTTGTTACTCAGCAGCAATATTCTTCAATGGTAAATTTGGTTTAAATTCTAGGTATGTACATTGAAATATTGGAATGGAGATGGTAAATACTTTTTGACATTTTGATTGTTCAATAATAATGATTCATAGTAATCGATCTTTGCGTTTGATAAATCCTATATTGGTAACGATATGAATATTTATTTTTTTATACCACGACAAATTTTAAATTTATTGACTATTAAGGTAAATTATTAGATCAAGACAATGAAAGTTTTAATATATTGTTAAAATCTAAACAATCCTTTAGACCAATATGACAATTTGGCTAAATAATGGTAATATTGCGAAATAATGCCAATAGCACAAAAGATTATTATATAAGATCCGGTTAAACTTTGGTATGGCTATTCAAATGAATGGAATGATTTCAAGCTTGATCAATGACATATTTCTTTTTGAAAAAGGTGCAGATGTAATTTTAAGATGGATAATTAAAGTTGCAGCTTTTCTCATCGGATTCTCAATCCTTTATAACATATTCTTCTCAGGAATAATATTCCCATGGAATGTAGCAATAAGTGTAATTATCCTTGTACTTCCCTTCTCATTATATCTACAAGCCTCACTTAATGTAAGGGCAGTTCAAGAGGAAAAAATTTCAAATCTGCAGGATGAATTTCGAAAAATGTACATGAAATTTATAAACCAACATGGGGTTGAATCAATTTCTGTAGTCGATAAATTTACATTAAAAAAACTAATAGAAGATCGTCAAAAATTTCTCATAAAGGAAAAAGCTTTAGAATTAAATTCCATATACAAACAAGCGTTCAATGATCTATGTGCAGATGAATCAAAACTCAAATCAGAACTCGTTATAGAAAGATTCTTAGAATTTGAACTCTCAAATTTTCTACCAAAGATAGTAAACGATAAGATGAAAGAAGAGAGCATGGATTTTCGCTCTTATTTAATTCCTTTATCTTTTTTTGCATTTGTTTATTTAAGCTCTTTTCTTGTAGTAATTCCACTTGTTTCTTCGATATTTCTACAAACAAGTAATTCAATGTTCATACCAATTAATCAACTCGCAACTTTAGAATCAGTAGATACGAAAGTTTTAGGTATCCCAATGATAATTATACAATGGGGAATTCTAGGAGGTTTTGTTTATACTTCCATTGGGTTGCTAAATCGATTCCTCAGAAAAGATCTAAAACCTCGAGTTTACTTCAACGCCTCTTTTAGATTATTATTATCTGCGGTGGTAGCTGTTGTGATATATCTATTGTATGTATCATCAATGCTTGGTATTTCAGGAACATCTGAGAATTCCGTACCCACAATTCTAATATTATTGGCATTTCTAGCCGGGGTCGCTCCAATACAGTTCTTGATACATTTCGCCGATACTCAACTATCTAAACTCATTAAAGGATGGGCAAAAAGAGAGACTGTTGGAAATAGATCAATTACACAGATCGAAGGTATTAATTCTGTAACCGCAGATCGGTTAAATGAAGAGGGTATTGATTACATACAGCAATTAGCTCTATGTAATCCATTTGAGATATCTTTGAGAACTCGTTTTAATATCGACTTAGTCACAGACTGGAGAGATCAATCTATATTGTACATTCTAACGGGAGATATATCTATAATAGATAAATCCGTTACCTCTAGATCTGAATCTAATCACTATCTGAATGATTTGTTGAATACTAAATTAGGAACTCGGACTATCTCCTCTTTTATTAATTTATGGGATAAAATAAAAGAAGAACAATCTGAAGAGAGTTTATTTAAATCATTGGGTATATTAGAGAGCGATAGTCATAATTTGCCCTATTTAAAATTAATATTTCAAAACATTAGCGATCAAGGAAAAAAAATGACCACATCTATTCTTTTGTAACATATGTGGATACAAATTCTTTTGGATAAGAATTTGATATGGCTCAGTATATCTTCATGATCACCAATCTGATAATGGTGTTTGCCAACCAGTGCTAAATTTGATGTCACAATTATTTTTGGACTTTATTTGCAGATTTAGGTTCATTAATTATCGTAAAATAGAATAAAAAAATTTGCTAATGATGCTGACATCCGGATATTAAAGTATATTGTTAGGGTCGCGACCGGTGGGTTTCGTAATAGATATATTACGAGTCTAATTTCAAGTTGAACCTATCACAAATAATATTCTATATCTTCAACTCTATACCGGTGGGTTTTAGATCCAAGAGGTACCGGAATTTGATATCTTTATAGATATTAGTATAGAAAATGTAGAATTGAATGCTACCATGAAAACCGGATACTATTAACAGGACTACAATAATAAGTGTAAGAATCTATAGCCAAATCTAACGTAACCCTCATAAAAAGTTAAATAATGACTTAGAATTGGGAACCTCGTGGAAAAAACAGTGATAATTGTATTGCTTAACATTTGACGCAACAATACTCAATATTTAATTAAAACGAGCATGTCAAATTTGCCGGTGTATCTTTATAAAACGCAGTCTACAACAAAATGACTATTTTTGTGATTAGAATTGAAAGAATCAAGATCTTTTAAGTTTTAGTTTTATATAATGTATGATATATATTGATTTTAACACACAAATAAAAGGAAAACTTGGTAATTCAGTTTGCTTCACAAGAAAAGAACTACTAGCGAGATATCTAAGACCGTACACATCTCATTGTTGGACATTGGAAAAATAATTCGGAGATTTACAGGCGAAGAGGCTGAAACGAATCGAAATATCAGTCAACAACTTCCAAAGCCTTTCAAATGTTAAAAGAAAACAAGAGTCTCGATGAGGTTATGGCCGATCCATCATAATCATTGATTCAATTATCGTCATATCTAAATATTGATTATTATATTTATGACGCTGCTTTGGAGGCAGCGCCAGATACAGATATCTTCGTGAAACAACCTTGGTAAAAGGTTCTTACAACTTCCTTCTTATTATATAGCAATTAAGAGAAATGAGATCACAAAATATTTTTAATCAAGTATCATGATTATCAAGTCGTTGGCCTTGCTATCTGGTCTTACACATTCTCTTTAGATGTGAGGTTCAATTCAGTTCAATAAAACCTTTAATTTTAAATCCCTTTTTAACTAATTCAAAGAACATCTCATAATATAATCAAATAATCTCACAGTTCTTGCATTCACCATAAAAGACCTTACCCATCAGAAGAGATGTGTTTCCTCTCATGGGTAAGTGATAGATATTGGACTGTGAATATTATATTGCTAATTCAGAATTAATGTGTAACGAAAAAAAATACTATATAATTAGAACATAATAGTATTTACTGTCATAGGAAATGTTACACTTATAGGGTATAAATTTGAATCGTTAAGTGCTTAACGCACAGTTCAAAACATAATGAGGATTTCAAAGACTATTATAACTTACTTCCAAGAACTTGAATTCCCTATTTAGGATATAAATTTTGAATAATATAATAAATGTTGAAAGTATTTTTCCTTTATTGTTCACATTAATCTAAAAAAGTAATTGGATCCAGGTTATTTGTTTTTCGATTCCTCCATCCTGATTCCCTTAGTTATGCATTGTTATTTATGATGGTTATTAGGCTGGATATTTTTTCATTTATCATTTTTTCAGCCATTTTCTTATATTGATGAAATATCGAGATTTCATTTGTCTTTATATCGTTCCAATTTTCTTGAATAAATTTCAATCTACACTTTATAGTATTATCTTAAGAGTCTGACTTTGGCTTAATTCTTAATCTTTGTCTGAAATAACCTTTACCTATTTTTCCTTTTTCCATTCAATATCTATCATGCTCCATTATTCTACTTCGATGAAATCTTTCCTTGATTTTACTATTTCGGGGTTTCGTCCTTAACTTACTTTTACAACAAGGACATCTAGAATCTTTATCCCATTTCAAAAAGATCTGACAAATTTGACATCTTTTATGGTTAGATAGATAATGTGAATAGTGACTATTTTTAAGAGATCTACTAGCTTTGTGTATG
>JBGTFK010000216.1:0-28415 GCA_041747305.1 Candidatus Nitrosocosmicus sp. | reverse complement strand
AGGACGAATCAAGCTCTGATGACAAACCATCTACCACTGACGAATCAAGCTCCACAGACTCTACGGATTCTATAGCCCCTCAGAGCGATAAATCCAAGGACGAATCAAGCTCTGATGACAAACCATCTACCACTGACGAATCAAGCTCCGCAGACTCTACGGATTCTATAGCCCCTCCAAGCGATAAATCCAAGGACGAATCAAGCTCCACAGACTCTACGGATTCTATAGCCCCTCAGAGCGATAAATCCAAGGACGAATCAAGCTCTGATGACAAACCATCAAATGCGGCCATTGAAAAACCTGTAGAAATTACAAAGATAATATCTCCAACCAATACAAATCCTTCAATTCAAGGGTAAACTCTAAAATCACAGGTTAAAATGACCAAGACCTACTTTTTTTATCTTCCTTCTTTCAATATACCATTCAACGAAAATATGATCCGAGAAGATACATCAATTTCTACTTTTTGTTAGGATTGAACAATTAATACATACTTCTTACACCCGGGTTCTCAAGCAGTAAAAATATATAGATTCGTAGTCACATTTTTTTGAAAAAGTATTGTAGCCTCTGACTATCCCAACTTTTCATATCGTATCGCTATCAAACTTGACCATTGTAGATAGAAATTGTCATGGCGAAGATTGATAAGAGTTTAGATATCCTTTTTTGGTGGAATAAATTAAAAGATCATATTTGTTCGAGCACACCATGATGTAAATAGGTTCAAGATTGGTATTTAATAAATACCATAAAGTCTATAGAATATGTCTAAAAAAGATCAGTCAGGTCAGTGTGAGCATATCATTCAGGCCGATTTGGAAAAGTTAGAGAATACACAGGGTTGCGAAGAATGTGAAAAAACTGGTTCCGAATGGGTACATTTGAGACTTTGTGTAACATGCGGTCATGTTGGATGTTGCGACGCTTCGAGAAATCAACATAGTACAAAGCATTTTAAGAATACTCTACACCCTGTAATCAAATCATTTGAACCTGGAGAATCATGGAAGTGGTGCTTTATGGATGAAATCTTTGTCGAATGAGGTTTCAAATACGATATAGAAGGAGTTTATCGAATTGGATAGCCTACTCCAAATATAACAGTGAAGAACATTCAAATGATGACTAGTTCTCTAACTGGTAAGCCTCCTGCACAAACCACGCGATAGCTACATATGTATTTTTTAGAAAAAAGAGAAGCCGTCTTGATCCAGTTACCTGGAATAAGCAATGTGGCAACGGACATTTTAAAGAAAATTACATAAGAATCGATATACTATGAAAATGCTCTGTTAAAAATATCTTCAAACAAAAAACGAATATGACTCACAAGGCAGCCAAAATAAATAATCTCTATGATTATTTAATTAGGTCATGATATTTTTCCCTTCTTTAATTACAAACTATAGAAATTATTCCACAAAAAAATTCTCTGCAACTTGATTAAGGTAACAATTTCGTTGTTCCCTCATACCAACGCAAATACACTTCACAGAATTATTTTTACCTAGATGCCAAGCTCGTGATATTTTGTCTAGTTATACATTAGTATAAAACTTGTATCATTTTCTACCCCTCAATTACTGCAATATACGACCTCTCGCCTGCCTTTATTCGGTTCTGCCGTTTCATAACTCTGCTAATCTGGTTCTCCTGATTTAGGTTCGTTTAGAGACTTGGACTCGGTATTGGCATCATTTTTTCTTTCAGCCAATTTTAAGCCTAGCTTTATCAGATAGGGTGCTAAGAATGTGGAAATGAGGGTTATAGTTCCAATAATAGGTAATATAAAAGAACTTACTACTCCAATGTCTATTCCTCCCTTCGCTACAATAAGCGACATCTCTCCACCTCTAGATGATGAGAGGTTGATACCTGTCTGCATGGCAGTAAGTTTGCTAAATCCTTGATATCTTGAAGTCAGAAACACAATAGCGAATTTTACGACTGAGGTCACTCCCACAAGTAACAGTGCTGGAATTATGAATACTGGTATCAAATTGATATCCATTAATGCCCCTACTGAAACGAAAAATAAAGCGACGAACATATCTCTTATGGGTGTAGTCAGGATGCTAGTAACAGCGTGTGATTTTGATTCAGCTATCAATACCCCTGCAAAAAAAGCCCCAACTGCTACTGAAATCCCAAGCAAGTTTGAAACATATGCAAAGCCAAAGGCTAGACCCAGGACAGCCACTACCAAAACGTCACTCTGATTTGTCCTCGCAACAAAATCGACTAAGCGTGGAATTGTTCTCGAACCAATTATCAAAACTCCCGCAATAAATGCTATCGTTATTCCTATGGGGATTAAAATTTCTACAATCGATATATTTCCTGTTATTGTGGTTGAATGCAATAATGCAAAAATGGAAAGTATTATGATGTCCTCAATTATCAGAATCCCTAAAGTAAGAAATGAAGCCTCCTCTCTTAGGATTTTTAATTCTTCTAATACCTTCATTATCACTACTGTGCTAGAAACCGATAATGCTACTGCCAGAAACAGGCTATCGTAGAATGACATGTTCAGTGTTTGGCCCACAAGAAACCCTGCAATCAATGTTCCAATTTGTTCTGCCACGGTGATGATTGTAGCCCTTTTGCCAATCTTCCTTAGATTTCGAATGGGGAATTCCATCCCCACTGTAAATAGCAGCAAAATTATTCCAATTTCTGCAAATAAATTTAAGACTTCTACATTATTAATGAAACTGAAAGGAGGTGTATGTGGTCCTATAATAATGCCTGCTCCTATATATCCCAAAATAAGTGGCTGCTTCAATTTATATGAAATAATCGTCATTACGGCTGCGATTATCATTATTATCGCAAAATCTTGTAAAATTTGGGTTATTTCTATAACCACAGTAAAAATTAATATATATATTATATAAATAATTGTAATTGTTTACTTGATATTATGTCAAAAGAGCTTTATTGACGTGAATGTAAAATTCAGAATCTGATTTCTAGGGATGATGCAGAGTTTTTTCCCAATCAAAATTAATATGGAATTGCATCAACAAATTGTTTCACAAAGGTATATTACCACCTTCTTTAATTCCGCTAGGGTATTTTTTCACCTTCCGCAGTTATTTTATAATGGTCAACATTATTCGCGGTAACGAAAAAATAGAAATCTCTTTCATATCCTGGTTTAAAAGTTGACGAAGCGGGTGTGATGAATCTACTGGTTTCGGAAACTGTGGTATTTTTAGAATCAAATAATTCTACCAAAACTTTAACACCTCTAGCATCGAAAGTCGAATTATTTATTGCGATGCCTCTAACAGATATCAATCCTGTTGGACTCTCTCCTACTTCAATTTCCTTAAGCTCTAGATTAATTATTGTGCTAGAAAGTGAATTTATCATACCTTGTTCTTGTGCGGTTACTTCTTTCTGTGTAAGATTTACTAGAAATATGATGACCAATAGAACACTCATAATCAAAATGAAGGAATTTCGTATTATATTCACTCTTTTTCCTCTCCCTACTTAATAGTTCATGTCGTAACCTAGATATGAATTGTTATCGGGAAAGTAAAGTTACATTATTGTAACAAAACTTAAGTTTTTACATTTGAAGCTAAGATTGAGCTAGTTGTACAGTAACAGAATGACGAGATTGTGAATAAATACCATTATAATGCATGAATATCAATGAGTTGATTTATTCAATAAATGAGAAATTGCCTTCCTATAGCAAGAAAATCTATGAATTGAATTTCTCCTATTTTCTGAGAACACAGTAATATGGTTGAGATTCTTAAGAATTATATTTTAGACTCTATTTCCGTCTTCTACTTCAATAATCTGGTCGTCTGGGTATTTGACCACCTTAATGTTACAATGCTTGCACTCGTAGTATTGAATGTCATGCCTATGACTGATTGATCCATTCAACCATATCATCATATTTCCGCATCTTAAACAAGACATAGTCATAAACATGTGTGACAAATCTGTGATATTAAATTCTTTTGATTAATGATAATTTAGGTTGAAAGATCGTTTAGATCCATATATGTGAACCCCATAACCAGACAACTAGGAACGGTTGCTATTTACACAATCATTTATATAATAAGGACAAATGGTAAAATTATGAGTTTGTACCCTGAGCTTAGAGTTATGAACAGTGACAACGTACCAAAACTTGCAATTGGTATTTTGGCCGTCATAGCGATTTTTAGTATATATATAGTTGGATATGACCAAGGACAGCTTTTTAGCATGGTCCAAGGAAACGAAGCCTTTGACACGATGTGGCTTCATGAATTTACTCATGATATAAGACACACTGCCGGTTTTCCATGTCACTAGCACCCACTAAATCTTTTCTTTTTAGCTTGATATACTCGTCGTTAAAATAATATTTCATTAATTTTTCAATTCATTTATTTAAAATCATTGCAAAAAAACCTACATTAATTTATTAATTATAGCAACTTGTTTCGTAGTCTTTTAACCAGGTTTTCTATGTTGTATAATTTATATTAAAATTGTATATGATAGAGATCGTAACCATGGGTAAAAAAATAAATGTTGCAATTGCCGGCGTAGGAAATTGCGCTTCTGCTCTCGTTCAGGGAATTCACTATTATGATTCTAATTCATCCTCAAAGGATTCTGTAGGTCTTACTTCATTTAACCTTGGTGGCTATGAGCCAAGAGATATTAATTTTGTTGCTGCGTTTGATATTGCCGAATCAAAAGTAGGAAAGGACTTGTCTGAAGCTATCCTCTCACCACCAAACAATGCCCTGCAAATCGTTGATGTTCCTCCCACTGGAATTAAAGTTCAAAAAGGTAATGTGCTAGATGGCGCAGGAAGGCATTTTTCAGAAGTAGTAAAACTTTCTGATGAGACGAATGTTGATGTTTACGATACACTTAAAGAAACACATACCGATATCTTGATTAATTATTTGCCTGTGGGTAGTAGAGAGGCTAGCAGATACTATGCAGAAAGATGCCTGGAAGCAGGTGTTTGTTTTATTAATGCAATCCCCGTTTTCATATCCTCAGATTCTGTTTGGCAAAAACGCTTCGTTGAAAAAAATGTTCCGTGTGCAGGAGATGATGTAATGAGCCAATTGGGAGCTACTGTAGTTCACAAGACACTGGCAAAGTTGTGGGTGGATAGAGGAGTGTCGATAGATGAGACATATCAATTGAATATTGGTGGGGATATGGATTTCTATAATATGTTAGACGAAGATCGATTGGAAGACAAGCGAGTTAGCAAAACTTCAGCGGTACAGGCAATGATACCATATGACGTGCCGATGAGGATAGGTCCGTCTGATTACGTCAATTTTCTCCATAACGATAAAGTTTGCTATATTTATATGAAAGGAAGATTTTTTGGAAATGTCCCACTTGAATTAGATGTAAAACTACGTGTCCCGGATGCATATAACAGTTCAGGTGTGATGATAGATGCAATTAGAGGCGCCAAAATTGCACTTGATAGAAACATTTATGGACCTTTAGAGAGTATCTCTGCATATTGTTTTAAACACCCTCCAGTTCAAATGTCGTATTCAACCGCGAAATCTAATTTCATTGATTTCATAGATGGTAAAAAGGAACGATAGGCAAATCTTGGTTTATTTTCAACGGCCAAATATCAATATTGATTCTTAAACTTATTTTAGCATATATGTTGGTTTAGCTAGATCAGTAATATCTATCCAACATTTTGCAATCTTATCAAGACAAGAGATACTGTTTATCATTGCAATAGAATACGAATCGTTTATTACGATCTCTTTGTTAGAAGTTATATGCTTTTTTAATTCAGAAATTGATTCTTTGAATTCTTCATAGTTTTCATTTACCTTAAACGCCTTATCCCTACTTGTACTTGTAAACGCCTCGATGGAATAGTGCTGCATTTCTTCGAGTGAGTATCCAATTTTTCTAATCAAGTCGGCGATCTGCTTTTTTTCCTTGAGTTCAGATAGGTAGGATATTAATTCTGCTATTAAATCTCCAGCAGTTTCTAGATAGTTAGCTGCTATCCTGTAATCCAGCATATCGATATTGCTTAAATTCAGGTTGCTCGCAAGTTTCTTGTTCATAATAGCTGTTCTTATTAGTCTAACTAGGAGGAAATATTGCCTGTCTATTTCATCGTCTCGACTGGCAATTTTTTTCTTTAAATCGCTCCCAAAACCTTCGCTAAGTGAACGAATCGTTTCCTTGAACATTCCTGTTATGATCGAATTCATCATATTCAATATTTTTTCAATGTTTAAGGTTCTCGCATCAATTAAGAATTGAAGATGTATGTTATAGCTATTCTCATCAACAATTTCTAATCCAATTAATTTTCTAGTAGCCCTTTTTATTGTTTCACTATCTTCAAATGAAATTTGATTCTTCGAATGTATATTTATTATATTATACCCCAACAGATAAGCGCCAAAAATTTTATTTAAAAGGATTTTGATTAATTTATCTTTAATTTCTAACTGATCTGAAATATCACTATTTGATTCTTTGATTTCATCCTCTTGTTCATACTCAAATTCTATTTTTATTTCATCGTCTTGGTAATTGTTATAGATTGAGACTGTGTTATCAATATTAGTTTCTATGGTTATGCTCTTTCCCTTACCTAGCGAATTTTTCTTTATCCAATCATTTGGAAGCGATATAAGCATACTACTGCCAATTTGTTGTAATATTCGAGTATATATTGTCATAATTTGTATATATGAATATAAATAAATTATACTATATTTTTATATTTACTTTTGATATTAATAAAGTGTAGTGGTATTAGTTACTCAAGTGCCTGTGGCGATGGCAAAGGCCTACAGTCCTGGTCACATTACTGGTTTCTTTTCCACACCGGACACCCATGTTTCCATGGTAGATCCGAAATTTTTTGGATCTATGGGTGCTGGTTTTAGTATTGATAAAGGGATTACATCTACTGTTAAGGTATTTTCT
Source organism: Candidatus Nitrosocosmicus sp. (assembly GCA_041747305.1). Lineage (GTDB taxonomy): Archaea > Thermoproteota > Nitrososphaeria > Nitrososphaerales > Nitrososphaeraceae > Nitrosocosmicus. The sequence continues at coordinate 21,434 of JBGTFK010000216.1, read as the reverse complement.
TCGACTGAAAAGAACTATGAAATAAGACTAAATGGGATTCCTAATTTTGACCTAAAGGTGTCAAATTTTGTTGTGGCGTATTATATGCGGGTAATCCGAGAGCCTGTTTACCTTTCAATTGAACATGAATCTGATTTACCTATTGGGTATGGGTTAGGGTCTAGTGGTTCGGCCGCTTTAAGTCTTTCTTATGCCCTTAATGAGGCATTAAAAACCAACTTAACTAAACTTCAAGCAGCTCAAATAGCACACAATGCTGATTTAGCTTGTAGAACTGGACTCGGAACAGTGATATCAGAATTTACAGGGGGTTTTGAGATGCGTTTGACCGTTGGGGGACCAGGAATTGGCCGAGTTTTCAAATCCGAATTGTCAACAGATTGGTGCGTTATCGTTTTATGCCTTGAACCCATTAAAACTGAACTGTGGTTGGAAAAGTCAGTTACAGACGAGAATAGAAAGTCTTTGAATCTTTTGGGTAGAAAAATGGTAAATGACTTGTATCAAGATCAAAATGTAGCATCCTTTCTAGACATGTCTTATCAATTTGCGCGTGAGTATCATTTGGATAAGGGCAAATGTCAAATCCCGCTAGATGTTCTGAAGGCGGAAGGCATTAAGGCTAGTGTGGCACTCTTTGGGCATACTTTATTTACTCTGACTGAAAGATACAAGTTACCTAGAATTGTGAAATTATTAGAACAATTTAAGGGTCAATTACTAGTGTGTGGCGTTGATAATTTGGGTGCCAGACTGATTAGAAAAAATGACTAAGAATGACAAGGAAAATAGAATTACATGAGAGTCATCCAAGGTATTTGTCGTTGTTAGCTCGAGAAAAACTGGTAACAGGTTTTAAGAAGGGTTTAGTGGCGTCAGAGGGTCTGATCGCTCATGGAAGGGGAGAATGTTTTGATTATTTACTAGGGGAATCCACAACAGGCTCCGCTAGGGTTGCCATAAATGTTGCTTCTGCCATGTTATTACTGGCTAGATATCCTGTAATTTCTGTAAATGGTAACGTGACGGCTTTATGCGTAGACCAGGTATGTGGGTTAAATCGATCTCTAGAAAATTCAGCAGTTGAAATAAATCTTTTTTATTATACCAAAGAGAGAGAAAAGTTGATATCAGAAGAATTCAAAAAATATGGATTGGCGAGAATATTTGGTATTGAGCCAGAAAATCTTGTCAGCATTCCGGAACTTGAGAGCAACAGAAGACTTGTCGATAGGGATGGGATATCTAAAGCTGACGTTGTCTTTGTTCCGTTAGAGGATGGTGATAGAACTATGGCATTAAAACGGATGGACAAGCAAGTCGTCACTGTGGACTTGAACCCACTTTCAAGAACTTCATTGTCATCGGATATAACAATAGTCGATAATATTGTAAGAGTAATTCCCCAACTTATAGAATGCGTGGAATACCATCGAAAACATTCTAGTGAAAATGACCTAAAGGATCTGATAGAGAGTTTTGATAATCTGAATGGCTTAAGGGAGGCCCTTGAAGTAATGAAATCTAAACAGGTGCCCTTTCAATAAAAATGAATCACTTATTCATTCTGTGGGGTCTTTTAGACTCTTGCTTTTGGAGTTATGACTAAATCTGATTCCAAACATCAGCGATTTACAACAAAAAAAGAAAAAATGTGAAAAGATCACCGTCGTAACTGCTTATGATTACACCACTTCAAGGATATGCGATGAATCCGGAGTTGATATATTACTTGTTGGTGACAGTGCTGGAATGGTTGTTTTGGGATACCCCAGTACAATTTCTGTAACTATGGAGGAAATGATGGTCTTTTGTAGGGGTGTTATTAATGGATCAAACAATACTCTAATCATTGCCGATATGCCGTTTGGGTCCTACCAATTTGATCAGTCATTGGCTTTTTTAAATGCAACAAAATTCATTAAATTAGGTTGTCATGCTGTAAAAATTGAGGGCGGTATTGAAGTGGTTCCCCTTATAAGGAAACTTACAGAATTTGGAATACCGGTTATGGGACATATTGGATTAAAACCTCAGACTTCATTACTATGGGAGGGTTACAAGGTGCAAGGGAGGACTGCTGAATCTGCAATCGCATTGCACGAACAAGCGATAGAAATAGAAAAAGCTGGAGCGTTTAGTTTAGTACTAGAGCTAGTGACCAGGCAAGTCGCTGAGCAAGTCACCAGATCTTTAGATATTCCAACGATTGGGATAGGTTCAGGTAGTGGGTGTGATGGTCAAGTTTTGGTATTTCATGATCTAATTGGATCCTATAATAAATTTAAACCAAAATTTGTAAAGCGATACTTGGAATCTTTTCAAGTATTATTGGGTGTTATGAGAAATTATATTTCAGATGTAAAAAATGGCAAATTTCCAAGTCAAGAACATTCATTTTCGATTACAGAAGAAGAGTTATTGAAATTCAATAAATATCTTAATACAAAAACGAATACTCGCAAGTTGAATCCAGAATAAAGAGGGTCGGTTTAAAATGGAAGAAGATAAATCACAAGTTAAGAAGTCCGTTGATAGTAACGATGTTCCTAACCATGCTTTACATCCGTCAAAGGATATTAAATGCACTTTGGGAAAAGAATTAGTAGGAAAACGAGTCGTAATTTGTGTCACTGCTAGTGTAGCTTGCTACAAGGCTATTGACTTGATCAGAAAAATGATGAGACATGGGGCTGAAGTATTTGTGGTAACCTCAAAAGCGGTTGAAAAATTCATAAATAGAGAATATTTTTTGTGGGCTAGTGGAAATCCGGTTATATCAGAACTGTCTGGAGACCTGGAACACGTAAGGGTAGCAAACTATGAAACATCTGATCTGATCATAGTATATCCGGGCACAGCTAATACGATAGGGAAATTTGCAAATGGAATTGACGATACGCCGGTAACTTCTGTTTTATCGATAGCACTAGGAGCTGGCGTTCCTATAATAATCGCCCCTGCGATGCATGATGCAATGTACCAAAACACGATCATCAAACAGAATATACAATATTTAGAAAATATTGGAATAGTGTTTATGAATCCAATCCTCGAAGAAGATAAAGCCAAAGTAGCTACAGTTGAATCAGTCTATTTGCAAAGCATCGGTCTTGTCAAAAATCAAATTTCAAAGTATGTTAAAAACCCTGAGGTCCGAAATGACCATAATGATTTATTTTTTTGTAAACATTCGATTGATGATTCGTTACCATTGGATACTAATCAAATGCTATCATTTATGAAAAATAAGAAAATTTTGATATCTGCAGGCAGTACCGTCGAACATATAGATCCAATTCGGGTGATTTCTAATACTAGTTCTGGTAAAATGGGTTATTGTCTGACAAGGAAGGCAATTGAGCTGGGATTGGATGTCACTGTTGTTAAAGGATCGACCATGATGGATACCGAATACCTCAAATTAAAGGACCATTTTAATGTTGAACTAATCGAAGCCAAAACTACTGAACAAATGCGTTCTAGTATTGTTCAAATTTTGTCTTCTAACTTATACGATATCATCATACTTGCAGCAGCTGTTTCGGATTTTAAACCAGAACATTATTCTACTGACAAGATCACAAGCGGCTATGATTCCTTTGTTCTCAGGCTTGTACCAACTAGTAAAATCGTTGATCAGATCAAATATGTCCAATCAAAAACGTTTTTAGTTGCATTCAAAGCAGAGTATCGAGTTTCAGACCAAATACTTTTGGAGAGGGCTTATAAGAAGATATCAGATTCTAATGCTGATTTGGTTGTTGCCAACGATGTAGGTACAGAGGGTGCATTTATCGGATCTGATTCTAATAGAATACTGATTGTGGATAAATACAAGAATTATTATGAATTTCCCATTCAAAATAAGGAAATTGTCGCAGAAAATATCCTAAAACTAGTATACCTAAATTTAACTCGGTAGGTGTCGACAAACATTAGGGTAAAAATGGTAATTGGTTAGTGCAACTCAAATTTTGGACTACCGTAGAAATTTTTTTGTTTCAATATATTCACTATTATGTCAGAAATTACTTTTAACGACCACATTCTGTAAAAATTTGTTCTCTTTTAACTTAAGTCAGTTAATGTCCTCTTACAACTCATATTTTTTATTACTGTCTGTTCCATTCAAATTCTTAACAAATAATAAACATGAAATCATGATGATTATTGAATTAATTAATATGTATCTTCGCACCCAAATCAGAAGTTTGATTTCATTTTCAAAAGACTTGTCGAAAGAATTAACTAGGTCTTTAAGAGAGAAAGATTTGGATTTCCCAGAGATGTTTGAAGATTATGAAAAATATCATACTAAAATAAATACGGGCAAAACTGTTAGGTATGATTTAATTAAAGATTGGATTTTACCCAATTCCACCATTTTAGACGTTGGTGTTGGAGATGGTCATATGGCAGAACTATTAATGAAAAATAAAAATGCTCTTGTTACAGGGATGGATATTTCAAATATAGCGTGTAAAAAGGCTAAAGATAGAGGAATCTCAGTAATAGTAAGGGATATTAATAATGGAATTAATCTTAACTCGGAACAACATTATGACTACATTCTTCTAGTTGAGGTGATTGAACATACTCTTTATCCTCAGAAAATACTTATGGAGGCTATTTCCCATGCAAGGAAGGGAGTCATTGTAACGATTCCAAATAGTGCCTACATAAAATGGAGAATTCAACTAATGAGGGGATATTCACCGCGACAATCATTTTCTCACTTGCATTTTTGGTCTATCAAAGACTTTTATCTATTTTGTAAGAAACTAAATATCGAGATCATGGATTTTAAAACTCTTCTTCCGCCATTGTTATTAAGATACAGAAATTTACTAGGATGGCAACAATGTTGGCTCATTGCCCCTAAATTATCTAACAACAAAATGTAGAGGTTGGTTTTATATCCTTAGTCAGACTAACTAGTAAAACCCCTAGTAACAATCTATAAAATTTCTTCATAAACCTGTTCAACTATTTTTGCTGCATTTGATGCATGATGTTCCTTGGGAAGATCATATCTGTATTTCAGCCCGTAATCTATTACTCTCAAGCCACATGCAAGAGATTGTAGAGCAGTAGTACTTAGATTAGGTAATACATTATTATTTACATATCGAATGTCGACATAGGTTCCAAATCGTTTGAGCAGACAAGGCATTTCCGAATAATTAACAGGATGCTTAGTTCTATCTATAATTTGCAAGTTTTCAATTCCGCTGCTTTTACAGAAATCAACCACCCATTTTATATTAGATATGGCTTCGGTATTAAAAGTAAAAAAGGTATCATTTACTTGACTATTACTAGTTTTGGTGAAATGGTCCGTATCGACAGGGATGTTTAAAAGAAATGGATTAATTCTTTTTAAATAATTCCTTAAATCAGGGGTAGAATAGAGCACTCTATCTGCCATTTGTTCTGCGATCAAATTATTCCTTTTTCTCAACTGAAAAGATCTATAATTTCTGAATATTGTTTTTGGAATATTCCATAATTTTTGATCATATTTTTGTCTTATCCCTCTAAGGTCTGATCCATGAAAATGCATAACAATTTTGTTCCGTGTGTTTAATTTTTTTTTTAGATAGAATAGGGCATCTGTCCTACTATGAACGTGCACTATATCTGCGTTACTAGCTTCTTTAATACAGGTTTCTAAAAAATCCGATTCCAAGCTATATTTAACGAACTGATTATAGAAATCATAAATTCCATAAGGATCATAACCTGATCTCCGCAATATTTTAACATTGTGACCCTTTTTCTGCTGATGTTTGGCAAGTACGCATGCTACCCCCGATTGATCCCATATGTGAAGAATATTCAATTACAGCTAAACTTATCAAAATATTACCCATATGAATATGTTTTCTATTTGGATAATCTTAGTTAAGGTTTATCTACATTTGTTGCTAACACATAAATTTATTTCTACAGATGCAATTTATTATTTGTGACTTACTCTACCAGATTTATTGATGGATTTCTTTTTGATCGAAGGGAAATATATAGAATAAAAAATCAAATTAGTACTTGTTTTATATTATGCGTTTATAAAGGACTCTGTAAATTTAAAGAAAATCCTATCGCTAAAGATGTCCTATCTCTTTTTGTTATGCATATTAAACGAAATAGAACACCTTTAAAGTACATTGGCTATGGTTTGTACTTGTACTTTCTAGGTTTATCTTATGGGAACACATCGAAAGCGCTAGCTCAATTTGTCAATAGAAGTCATGTTGCATTCTGGAAATGGATTCAAAGATATAGACCCAGGAAAATTGCTAGAGAGGAAAAGAATATCTGAATTTATAATTGATGAAACTCTTGTTAAGATTGGTTCGGCCTACATGTAGATTTGGGTAGTAGCTATCGAGCTTAAAAGCAGAGAGATTCTTGTACTTTTTTTGCTAATAAATCCAAATAAAGAAACATGAGCATTGCTGAGCGATTTATTTCAAGTTTGGTCCAGATTCATGGAAAGCATCCAGTATCAAAAGATGGTGGAACGATCCACAAGCCTGCAGGTTCTTAAACATCGATTACCATATCCATGCCTCTCTGGAGAAAAGTCTGATAGAGGAAACGATGCAGTACATTAAGGACAAAACAGAAAGTTTTGACGATTATTTTACTTGTAAATTAAAGACTTACAAACTAAAGCACGGACAAAACTGGTTGAATCTATTTGCATATCAACACAACAAGAAAATATCGAATTAAGTTAACAGAGCCTTATAAAGTCACTCTAAATTTATAAGATATCTCTTGATAACTTGAATACCATGACATGGAACCCATTGTGCTTTTAAGTCGTTAAATCCTTTTATAATGTGTCCTAAAAATTTAATCCATTTTGAAACGTTTTAGTTTACAATTATTTAATTTACAAGGAAAATAATCGTCAAATATCACATCCTGACTCGACCTGTTGTAATGTTCCTTCTATGATACTTTCCCTATAATAGGGATTTGTACGGTACTCAAGATTCCAAAGCCGTCCCAGTCCATGATCGTTATAATTTCTGATAAATAAAGACCAGATCACCAACGAATTTTTTTATCATTAACCTGTATATGCCGTTTCAGATATTGAGTATGGAATATCTATTTTTGGCCTAAGATCGCTCAGTGCCTTATATGGTTTGGTCTATCCTTAATTTTTGTCTTAACGACTATGTATTTTGAGATCCTTTTACTATCTGATGGTAAATTCGTATATGGGTAGTCTAAATACAAATTTAGACGAAGCGCGATGTACACTTTAGAAAGCGACCTATTTCGTTTACTAATCTTATTTAATAAACCGCATCTTTGAGATGATACCTTTTTAAATTTAACTGGACGGAAATTAGTATTGATACAATATAATACTTATAAGAAGATAAACAATCCATATAATTGGATTCATGGGAACTTACTATACAATTATGACTTGTAGAAATTCTGAAACAGATATCGAGAAAGCTATTTTATCAATATACAATCAAACTATTCGACCTGACTATATAATTGTCATAGATGATGGTTCAACAGATAGGACGGGTCTAATTTTAAATGATCTCTCTAAAAAAATGGAAAATTTATTCATAATAACAAATCCGGATTTAGGATACGATATTTCAAGAGTTGTCAAAAATTGGAATAAAGCAATTGAGTTACGAGATATAAAAAATTTAAAAGAAACTGATTATCATATGATAGGGACTGATGATACAATCTATGAAAAAGATTATGCTGAAAAAATAATTTCATTCATGGATAAAAATAAGGACTATGCTATCATATCCGGAAATTTTGACGATAATGGTTATAGTACACCAAGGGGAGCGGGAAGATTTATAAGAAATTCATTTTTTAATAAGGAATACAAAAGATATCCCGAGAAGATGGGTTATGAATCTGCAATTCTGATTATTTCCCGAAAAAGCGGCTTCAAAGATACTATTCTTAATGAAGCGAGATATGATCATACTCGTCCGTTAGGACAGAATCATCATTTTTACGAATTTGGTGCCAGCATGAGGACGTTAGGATATCATCCAATATTTGCACTAGGAAGGTTCTTTCTGTATTTTAGCACGAACAAACCTATTGGAAGGATCGGAGCGATATATATGCTATATCATTATATTTTTTATAAGCCAAAACAAGACGGATATGACAGTATGTACCCTAAAGAAATTCGAAAATTTACTAGAAAAATACAGATAGATAAAATAAAATCAAAAGTAAAACTTCGGTAAAAAATACAATATATTACATACAAATCATATTAGTCAAATCGTAAATAATAAAATATTTAGATTGATAAACGACGTGAACCAACTGGTAATGAATTGGAAACTTACCTACTAAATCAATCATATAAATATTATGATCTTTCTCAATTCTATTAAATGTATTACTAAATTCAATATCATCATTTTTACATTCATAAGATAATTCGCTTTTTAATATAGATGAGAAAGCAATAGTGTATTTTTCATAATTTAATAAATTACTTGATTTAGTAATACTTTCATTAAAGACATACTGGCGGGGTGCCTCCAAAAATAGATTAAACCAGCCTCGCCAATGCTTCGTTCCAATTATTATCGAATTGTTTCCTGTGTTAGTATTTATCCACTCAATAGATTCTACTAAATCGTTATTCTTACTTATTTCTAGAGAATTAAAAGACATTGACAAGGGGATAATAAATTCAGTCTGAGTATGAAATACTGAGGGGATAGTAAATATGACTCCATAGGGAATAATGACAAACAATATTCCATAACAAACAAAGGAAATCAGGAACGAGAAAGATAATACCTTTTTAATTGCCGGGGATTTTATTCTCTCTACAATAATTAAAAAACCATAAAATCCAAATATGGAAATAAAAAAACCCGAAAGAATCATCCAGCGTTCTGGAACTAGGTAAATATAATTGGGGATTATAGTCCAACTAAAAGAGAATATCAATGTAATAAGAGTAGGAATTTTAAGGAACATTGAATTCGGCATCTTTGCAAAACCTATAAAGAAAAAAGGGAGTATCACCCCATAAAGAGATAAAAATAATACCAAGAGATCATATTGAGAAGGACCGTTTTTAGTATATTCAGAATTTACCAAAACTTCAAAGAAATTTGAGTTAAGAGATATAAACGTAATATCATCTAAATAGAAGAAATACATAAGAAATATTATTAAGAAGAATGAGTTAATGGCAAATAATAATTTATTCTTAGTTACAATTGAAATAATAAATGAAGTTGTTATTAATAAAATTCCTATCATTCTGTCTGTAATTATAGTAATAACAGAGAGGACAAAAACAGTAAAATATGGAACAAAGATCGATTGTTTTGCGGTGCTAGACCATAAATTATTTAGAACAATTAAATAAAGATTAAAAAAAATGAGTGATAACATGTCTCTATATAAATCCCAGGATATTCTCAAAATACCTAATTGGAATATCACAAAAATAGCGAACAGCATGCTTCTGCCATCTGACAGTCTTAACATTTTTTTTATTAAAAAAAACGTGGTAACACTAAGAGATCCGTTGAGAATAACGTTTACAATATTAAAAGAGATGTATGGATCAGAAAAAGACACCGTGGAAAAAAAATAAACCAAGAATATATATCCAGGATATAAAGTATCCCCGTTAATCCCACTAAAATGTAAATTATACAAAGTTGGTAGGTAATAATTTATAGAATCATATCCTATTGGATATGGATAATTTTGAATTATTGGAATTAATCTAATAAAACAACCAATACTAAAAACAACTATTGCTGGATAAAATAAAAATCTCAACAAAAATCAAATTCAAATATTCAATATTCAAATATTGAATCAGGTTAAATGTATTTATCTTCCATTGACATATATTTATCCAAGCCAACTAGTTTATTAAATTCCTTAAATTTGATCATTTTATGTTTTATTGTCTTCGTAGTACCCGTCTCTCTTAAGGTCTTAAAAGTTTCCAATATCGCAAACGTAGAAGCATACAATCCAGAGAGCGGAAACAGTGCAATCTTATAGCCCAATTCTAACAATTCTTTGGAGGTTAGATTAGGTGTTATACCCTCCTCAATCATATTAGCGACAAGAGGAGCATTGATCTGGGTTGCAATTTCTTTCATATCGTCTAGAGAACGAGGAGCCTCCACAAAGACAATATCTGCTCCAATCTCTTTGTATAGTTTTCCCCTTTTAATAGCGTCTTCGATGCCTAATGGAGCCATAGCATCAGTCCTAGCCACAATTATGAAATCCGAATCTTTTTTCTTTGCGTCAATAGCTGACCTTAGTTTTTGAACGTATTCCTGAGGATTGATAACTTCTTTACCTAGCATGTGCCCACATCTTTTTGGCCAGACCTGATCTTCTAAAAAGATTCCTGAAGCTCCTATTCTTTGTAAATCATTTACCAGTTTTGATACCGTTAATGGGTTACCATATCCAGTATCAACGTCTACTATGAGGGGTATATCTACTGCTCGAGTAATCCGACGTGCATTTTCAACAGTTTCAGTCATACTCAAAAATCCAAAATCGGGTAATGCTAATAAGGAGGCCGATGTTCCATATCCAGTTTGAAAAATGGCTTCAAAACCCACATATTCAGCAATCTTAGCAGTCAATGCATCATATACACCTGGCATAACCAGAATATCATTTTTACGAGCTAGTAACTTACTTAATGACAAATGATAGTGTTTCTTTTGTCTTATTTATATAATTTTATTTGTGTAAAATGACCACTTTATGATTTTTGATACTGGTTAACATATTTTGTCATTTCATTGAATATATTTTTCCTATAACTGTACAATATGATGGATCTCTATATAACATTCGAGTAGGACGACCCCTGGTCCAGTATTAGTGAATAATCATGGGGAGGGTTGTGGAATATCATTTTACGTCTAAAAAAATATATTCTTGTTAAAAAATTTATAATTTTCTTTCATGAATTCTATCTCTGATAGTATTTCTAGTTTTGCACAGACTATCTTCCAAAACAATTAACAAATTTTATATGCCTCAAAAATATTTTTGTCGTATCTTTCCCATAGTAACATATTCCTTGCATGTCTATACGTCTTTATTCGTCTTGAATATAATTCGTCTAAGTTTTGACTCAAATAGATTATTTTTTCTTCCAACTCTCGATTGTCTTGGTATTCTACATTGTTACCGGACATGGTATCGGATATTGGCCTTAATCCGGAGGTGTTCAATACAAGTAATCCTGCATGTGCATATTCGTAAGCTTTGTTTGGACTAATGTACTTGTGAGACCAATGTTTTTTAAATGGAATCAAACCTAGTGAATGATTTGCCATTTCCATATACATCGTCTTTCTATCCAAGTAGCCACAATAAACTATGTCATTTGAGGAAGGACCATCCCATCCCAGTACAAATAACTTGCCCATGTTATGTTTCTCAAATACCTCAAAGAAACCATCTAGGTTTCTATGGGTAGGCTTTATCAAGCCTTTTGCTTCGACACCAGCATACACTGATGAAAGTGATTCATGATATAGTGGTTCATCAATGAATTCTATTTCATTTCTCAATGGAAAATTTGGAACAAGAAAATTTCTAGTGCTAATTTTATTATGGGCGTCTACTATGGTTTGGGAGACTGTAATTGTGGGGTACTTGGTTATCACGTCGCTTTCGGCATTTGTCCAGATTCTTACCCATCTATTTTTTAAGAAATCTCTGGCAATATTTCTAACTATACTTCTGGGATGTGCTGATTTATCCTTACTAGCCTGCTTGGCTAATTTGTATGCTTCTAATTGCCTTTGGACATAAATTGACCAAAATTCATGATCATTATATACTAGAGGATAGTCCCCTATTTCCATTGCCATTTTCGCCGAAAAAATATTGTGAGCGTGAATGAAGTCTGGACGAACCTCATCCATGGCCCTTTTCATTTGTTTCTTAACAGCATTCCACTGATATGGATACTTATGCCTAGCAGCGGGTGTCCATCTTATCTCAAAAGTTTTGTCAAAGACTGATTTATGTTGTAAATTTTTTGGCCCTCCAAAAAAAACACTGTGTCCATTCTTCTTTGCACTAATTGCACACTTTTCTGTCCTCCATTGCGGTAAGCTGATATCTAGGAGGTGTAAAATTTTCAAATATTTTTCTTAAATGATTCTATTATAAATAATTGTCAATATATTAAAAATTGAATGCTAATTATTGATTTATTTAAACTATAGTAGAGCGAATTACAGGCTGTAGGCTGATAGCAATTCTCTGATAATAGTTTTTAGTAATATTCATTCTGTTTTAAATTCTGACAATGTTGAATTCTTCTGAACATTCAACAGTATAGTGATTTGTAATAATGAGTAATTTTTTTATAGTTATAGTTATCTCTTGATGTTCAATATTGAAAGTATCATTTAAATCATTTGATTAATTGCAAATACTTACTGATAAACTTAAAATAAACTATGTTAAAAAGTTATTTATATTGTATATTCATAAGATGGTTTAAAATTGAAAATCCTTCATTTATCTAACGAAGGTCTGCCTGATTGGAGGATTGAAAAGTATGCTTTAACTGCTCTGAACCTTGGACATGAATTAATCTTCGCAGGACTAAAACCGGTTAACTATGACCGAGATACGTTTTCAAAATTATACGAAGTTAATTGGACCTCAAAAGCAAGATATGGAATTCCTAATTACTGGCATGCTGTTAAAAAACAAATAAATAATATACTCCAAGAAACACGTCCGGATTTAGTTCATGCTCATAATATATTTTCTGCTAGAATGATGCTTGAATTTGATTTACCTTTTGTATATGATGATCATGAATATTGGTCAAAACAATCGCAATTTTTGTTAGAGATGGAAAAATTAAATAAAAACAAGAAAACTCCTCTAAATAGATTTCCGGTTGATCTACTGATACAAACAAAAACAAGAATCGTAAATTATCATGTTATTCGCCTTTGGTCTAAGTGGGAAAGAGAGGTAGTATCTTCAGTTCCGACGATAACTGTATCTGACGAAATAGCAAATGGCTTGAAATTAGTCGGCGATAATGAAAAAGTTTTTGTGGTTCCAAATTTTCCAATGAGAAATGAAATAGATGGTTTTGAAAAACCCAAATTTCTTGATAAACTATCGAGTGTGTATGCAGGATCAGATGGTCATAATAAGAAAAAGTATCCTAACCGAAATATCGAAGGATTGTTTGACATTTTCGATCAACATAATATAGGAAAACTTGTGATAATTGGATGGACTGGGAAATCAAATGAAAAAATTCGTTATAGCGGTTATCTTGATAGGCAAGCCATGTTCAGTGAAATGTCTAATCATTCTTTGGGTTTGGTACCGTGGAGAAACCATTGGTCACATGGTTATACTAGTCCAAACAAAGCTTACGAATATGCCCATGCGGGGTTACTTGTAATGTGTACAGATTCTTTTAGTACTATAAGAGCCACACTAAAAGAAAATTGCGTAACTTTTGGAAACTACGATGATATGGTATCAAAATTATTATATTTTAAGAATAACATGGGCGAGTTGTACCAAAAAAGAATGAACATATTCGAGTTCGCTCGTCAGAACCTACTATGGGAAAACTTTGAGAGAAGAATTATGGATGTTTATAAAATGTGTTTGTCTTGAATCTATTACTGATTTATACTCTTTAGATACATCTTTTGAAAATTTTATGGATCATAATATATTCGTTCCCTGCCAATAGAGTATAGCTGCCTTAAGAAATTATTTCATAATAACTATTAGGAGTAAAATAAAAAAACACTTATACTTTGAAATTCTTAGAAAAATGTGTCATACATTCCGAAAGAATACTGGACGGAAAGAGGACGAGATTACAAAAAAAATTTTCAGTATGATAATAATTTTAAACTACAGGAACAAATGCTAATCGATTGGTTAAAAAAGTATTCGTTCTCTACCGTATTAGAAGTTGGATGTGGATTCGGTCGAATAACGAAACTAATGATTTCAAACTTTCCTAAAATCCGTGAATACTCCGCTTTTGATTTGTCTCCCCACCAAATTGAAAACGCAAAAATAAATATTAAAGATTCACCAAATAGTGAGATAGTACAATTCAGTGTGTCTGATATACAATCATATGATTCAAACAAAAAATATGATTTGGTTATTGCATCAGAAGTATTGATGCATGTATTGCCATCTGAAATTGAAGCAGTTATCCAGAAAATGGTTGACTTATCTGATCTATATGTCTGCAATATAGATTGGTTTGAGGATAAGATTCCAAAAAAAGCTGAGTCATTCAATTTTATTCACCCTTATGAAAAAATTTATAAGAATATTTCTTTGATTGATAGCGTATACCGTGTTCCACTGATAAAGAAAAAGGGGTTTCTATCAAAGATAGATGTAAAGCAATCCATCTTTTTTTCATTGATTAAAAATTAACAAATTGGAGGATTTACTATTACTAGGGAAGTAATAACCTTTCAAACATTCTGAAAATCATTATTTCTTACATTTAATTATTGATTGTCTAAATAGTATTTATCTAAAACTGGACTGATGCTTTCCATTGAGTGGGTTTTTCTGACATATGTATATCCTCGACTGCTTAAACTTGTTTGTTCTGTTTCACTTTCTAGTAAATTCTCAAGGTCTTGTTTAAATGTATTTTTTGATGTTCTGTAGATCGGTGGCTTGTACTTTTCATATAGTTCATCGGAAACATAGGCTATAACTGGCTTACCCAATGCCATGCCCTCAAGTTCGAATTTTCCAAACCAACCTACTAGAGGCATTATTTTTCCAATAACTAAATCTGCAGATGACATCACTTGTAATGCTTTGGCATGCGAATGGTTTATGATCTCTAAAACCTTGCATTTATTCTCCTTCTGTAGTCTATTTAAGGTATCAAAATAAAAATCATCATTGGGTGAATGATTTTTATAATAGGGATAGTGTGCCACAATTTTCGTCTGATTCTTTTGATTTTCAACGGCTGTATTTTTAGAGGCTATATTGTTATTATCTATTTCTAAGAAATCAATCGGATTAGGTAACCATTTACCATTTGGGGTATATTGCAACAAATCCGGAGTAGAAACTAAACAAGAATCTTCATCTCTTTTTCCCCTAATATCATCTCCATGGTAGTGCTTTACATATACTTTCCCTATTTTCCTCTCTTCTAGTCTTTTTTTTAAGGATCCATAAGGATAGTGATAATGCCACAGATCATAATTTTTCCTTAAATTCCTAAGTAGTTTCCAAACGCTTAAGGGAGACCAATAATTAATCATCGTTCCACCAAATTGTCTATGTATTATCTTGTTAAAGACAAAAACATCTGATATGGGATATCTTTTTGTTCTTTGATATTCTGCTATTATAGATGCTATCCCGGATATGTTGTTTATGTGAGCTATTCTCATAGACTAAGTTATAACAAGATGCAATTGACAGATAAAAATTTTTTTCGCTATTGGAGAGACGCCTCTATAATTTTTTACAGCAAGTTTGAAAGTTGTCTTCCAGGATAGACAACTATAAAGGGATTGGGTCATTTTAAAAGGTATTTAGTATTGATATTTGAGTAAAATGTCCGATCGTATTAATGTTATAACATGTATTAAAAAAATCATTATACTCCAAATCAGCCAATCTTGGCTAAATGAAATTGTAGTTATCAGCCATTAAAATGAGGTTTATACCACTAAATTTATAAAATTAGTATCTATAACAATTTTTAACCAATGTCTTTGATTTTAGAGGATGTTAGCATCATTAATTATTTGACCTTAAGATATGATCCTATAATTGATTATCAAGATTCGTTAAAATATGAAAATTTTAAAGAAAAAGAAACTAAAGATGTGCAATTAAAAATAATTGATATTGTTAAAAGGGATCTAGATCTCAAGATATCACAAAAGAAAATTTCGAATATATCAATTGCATTAAGTGGTGGGATCGACTCTGGATTCACCCTAGGCATGATTAGGAAGTTTTTTCCAGATTTGAGAATCGACTCTATATGCGTCGGCTTTGGAGATGATGATGATGAAATATGTCAAGCAAGAGAAATTGCTGAAAAACAGAATTGCCATTTTCATGAATTAATTATAGACAACGTGTTGGAAGACCTACCGAAGTTGATATCCATCATAGGTGTCCCTAAATGGAATTTATATCAATATTATCCGCTGGAAAAAGCTAAAAGTTTTTCTGATATGTTTTTCTCAGGAGATGGGGGCGACGAAATATTTGGGGGTTATGTATTTCGCTATAAAAAATTCTTAGATAAACTATATGGGATTCATAATCCTAACTGGTTAGATAAATCTCGAATATATCTTGAATGTCATGAACGTGATTGGGTGCCAGACCAAAATAAAATATTTAATAAAAAATTAAATTTTTCATGGTTAAAAATCTATGAAAACTTTAGGTCTTATTTTGAAAATGATCTCCATCCTTTGAATCAAGTCTTTTTGGCCGATTTCAATGGTAAATTATTGCATGACTGGATACCGTCCAATCTTGAATTTGGCAAGTATTTGGAACTAAATATTAACTCATTATTTTTAAACCCCGAGATGATATCGCTATCGACTAGATTGCATTGGGGTGTAAAATACGATTATGAAAAGGATATAGGAAAGCTTCCTCTTTTATCGATTTTAATAAATTATCTTGGATTTAATAATTTTCATAATGTGAAAAAGGGATTTTCATTAAATTTAATAAATTTATGGAAAAATTATGGCAAAGAAATCGTTTTACATTATCTTCATAAAGACTCGGATGTCGTTAAAAATAATATCATAAATATTGAATGGATTGATAAAGCCATAAGATTAGTAGATGAATCGTTAGATTACAATATGAGAATTCGTTATATAAGCAAGCTATTGTCTGTTTTATCTTTAGAAATATGGCATCAGTTATTTGTATCTGCTAAACTAAAACCTTCTTCCAAATTAAAATAATTTCTCTTCTATAGTCTGATCTTAAGCAAAAAAGTCTTTAGGATTTTTGCAGAGGGTTTTTCACGGGTTATTACTGTTTATCTGGTTCTCATAAAGGTCTTATAGGGTTGTTATGACAAATCTTTTTGAACCATTAAATTTAGATTTCTGTTCTTGCAAACATTTTTTTGTTCCTGTACCATATTTTGTGGAAATTTTATTTCAGGTACTAGACTATTAGTAAAACTAAATTAGAGAAATGGTTTATCTACTAATGTGCTACCAAAAATTTCAAAAGTCTTTATTCGACGAAGATGGCTTGATTTTAGAAATGGACATAGTATTTATCTTGCATTTTTATTAACTTTTGTTAATTTTATCTTGATAACCTATAACTTTGCTATAAAGCAATTACCATTTGGATTAGGTGACTATATGAGTCTTCCATTGTTTATTCTTATGTTTGTATCAATCTATGCACCAGCTGCAATAATACTCGGAGTATGGCATAGAAAACATCAATATTCTGTTGAAAATGAAGCTCTTTTAAGACAAAACTGGATGTGGGCATGGATAATGCAATATCAAATTAGATTGATTAAAGGTAAAACCAATCCTAAAGAGGACGAACTTGTTATTAGTTATCTAAATGATGTATTGGTAAGGACAAATAAGAGTGAATTAGTAGGGCAAGATGATAATGTTAATCCATTGTCTGAAGGGAAAGGCAACGATAAAAAATAATAAAGAGCACTGGGACTATAGTGCATTTACTAATCTCCTCATTTTTTCAAAGTCGATTTCAAAACCAAACCTCTTTTCATCCTTCTTCATGTTCTTGTACATGCTTAATAGCAAATTAAAATGCTTCACAGTACTTAGTTTCCCGTCCATTTTGAGTCTTACAATTCGGTAAACATCATAGTAATAGTTAAATTTCTTTAGAATTTTTTCCCTGTATTGTCTTTGGTCAAACTTCACCTTTTTGTTTTTGTTGTTCTCCATTACCTGCAAAAATATTTCACAGCTCAATAATGATGGGATAATGCCTTCACCGAGCATTGGAAACACCGTACCTATAGATTCGCCTACGCCTATGATTTTTCCGTCGTAAAAAGGTTCCATCAGCTTCGGTGGCGAAAGCCGTATGGGCCTACCAATTTTTTTGATTATTTTTGCGTCTGGGTGAGTTTCTAGGAATTCTTTTACTCCATGATATTTCCTGTCAATATCTCCTGCTCCCATAAAACCCGCGCCTTTGCTTAAAGGAAAGTACCAAAAGTACCCCCTCGCACCCTTATATCCGATTACATGGAATTCATCAATATCTTGAATATTTTCAACCATATACTCATACGCTGGAATCACAAAATCCTCTTGCGGTTTAGGTAGAAATTTCCGGTGGAAACCTGTGCAATCTAAAATATAATCATATTCATCTATAGGGAATGTTTTTTTATCGCAGTTAGTACCATACTCTACATTGATACCGGCGAGCAAATCGCTTTCCCATTGTTTCTTATTATAAGTAACCAGTCCGTCTAAATCGAGAAACTCTTCCTTTTGATTGGGCAATCCCATTCTTAGTCTTCTTCCTACGTGAAAAACATATTTATCAAAATTAAGTCCTGCCTTATTAGAGAAGTACTCTAACATATGCCTTGAAGCTCCCCATGCACATACAGGCCAATGCATCTCTTTCTTGTTTGATTCAAAGATAGTTATTTCGTGGCCAATTTTATGTAACATGCCGCCCAGATAACTTCCGGCTACGCCGGCTCCGATCACAGCTATCTTCAATTGATATGGTTATTTTCGTAACAATATTAATATTTGTATACCCTTAGATGACAAATGTACTCGGGTAATTGATTATACATAACGATTTATTACAAAAAAAGTTCTAATCAATCTGATTATTAATTATTTATGTCTGATAGAAAGTAATCTTGAGTTACGTAAAAACAACAGTTTCCCATATATATTATACAATTGAATGTTTGTTTGAATGAATAACAAAATATATCTCATGGCGGCATTAATCGCATTTGCATCTGTTGGTGCTTTGTTAATACAACCAACTGTAGCATCAGCACAAAGCAGCATGATAGACAATATTTTGAACAGTGCTCTCCCCTCTTCTAATACTAATGATAATAATCAACCATCACAAGCAAGTGGCAGCAGCGTCAGCAGC
Organism: Candidatus Nitrosocosmicus sp.; assembly: GCA_041747305.1. Lineage (GTDB taxonomy): Archaea > Thermoproteota > Nitrososphaeria > Nitrososphaerales > Nitrososphaeraceae > Nitrosocosmicus. The sequence goes on along the minus strand of JBGTFK010000216.1, from coordinate 2,219 downwards.
AGCAGTGCAGTCCCATTAAGCACAAGCTTATCTTGTGGTCAAGTTATTAAACAAAGTGTAAAACTGACAGCCAACCTTGATTGCAAGACTGATGGTATAATTGTAGGCGCTGATGGCATTACAATTGATTTGAATGGATTTACATTGAGTGGTCCAGGAGAAAAGAGTTCTAAGGTCGGAATCATGTTTGCAGACAACGATGGCGTAACTGTTCAAGGTCCAGGAACAATTAAGAGCTTCCAAGCAGGTGCATTATTCTCAGGTGGAGAAGACAACAAAATTTCAAGAGTCACATTCACAGATAATGAAATCGCAGTGTTTGAAACAGGATCCAAGAACGTAGTAATTGAAGACAATCTACTGTTTGGAAACAGCATTGGTGTAGCAGCTCACTCCTCATCAGGTTCAAAGTTGACCACAAACCTATTCAAATCAAATGACTTGGCAGGTGTGACACTAGTTAACTCCGCAAGCAATGAGCTTTCAATGAATACAATCCAAGGGTCTATAAATGGTATCTTCCTAGATGGCCAAAGCACAAAGAACATCATAGATTCAAACAACGTATTGCAAAACCGTGGTGTAGATTTGAACAACGGTAACGGTTTACCAACAAACATAAACAACAATGTGTTCTCAGACAATAACTGTAATACATCTGTCCCAGACGGTTTATGTTTGGGTAGATAAACCTCACTTTTTCTTTTAAATAGGACAATTTCTAAAATTTCTTTTTCAATTTAAAAATCAATCAATCTTTTAGCAATATATTTATTTTATCATAGATTAACAGACTTGGTATGAATATAAACCCTCTCCCAGACAGAGTCTCTTTTGTTTCCTTGTCTTTTATCATCCTACCAATCTTTATTCTGGCCTTTTCGAGTCCACCATCGACTTCACAATTTTACATACATGGCCAAGAATCAAATTCTTCTAATAATGATGAATTCTTACTGAGCATCAATCAAACATACCTATCTTTAATTCCCTTAATGATCGAGGAAGTTCAAAACACCAATGCCACTGACATCCCTATCATACAAATAATGGAGGCAACTCCTTCAAATGCAACAGCCCTTCAAGATATTGTCAAAAATAATTCTAATAAAACAAACCAAAACGGAGATAGTACTACTTTAAACAATGCTACTGCCAACAACAGCGACAACCCGTCTAGTCCTCAGGATCTTATTCCAGTCGTCGTTAATATGACTCAAAACACCAATGCCAGCGACTTGGGATTCATGCGAATTATTAATGCATTGCCAGGGTCCGATAAATCTGAATCAAATAATACAAGTTTCCCAAAATGATCTTAAATATGAGAATTTTAGATAATGATCGAATGATACTTTTTCAAATTCATTTTTTTTCTGAACTGTCTGCGTAGGCATCCATAATCCGATATCTTATATATTTGTCATCTAGAGAAAATTTTGGTGGATGTGGATCATTAGTCTCAGACTTGCAATTTGGACATTTATCTTTTAATGTATATTGCTTGCACAATCTACAAATTCTAATCCGGTGCTTCATTTTTATTCAATTGGTTAAATGTTTGTATGCGTTTTCTTTGATTCTTCTCTTGTAAATTTGAAAGTTCCCGAATTTTTCTCTATATTCGTCTTTATTTTTTCTATAGCTTGATTGAGTGCTTTCTCAGCAATTTTGAAATTTTCAGCTGTAACAGTGATCCTGTATTTTGGGGCACCTATATAGGTAATATCTATCTTGGAATTATTTTTTGGTCCATCTACAGATCCCAAAATGTTCTTTATGGTGTCGATACCGTCTCCCTTCCTTACAGTAATCTCTAAAACTGCCCTGACTTCAATATGTGGGATCTGTATTTTCTTACTTTCTAGTTCTATTGCTTCAATGACTTCTGGTTTCAAATCAAGACTGGATAATACTTCAGTTCCTTTGATGGCTACTGCCTCAAAGGCATCATAAATGAAATCATATTTCTGACTTATTTTTTCTTCAATCTCTCTTATACTATTTTGGTCGTAGCCGAGATTAGTCCTTATGACATCCATAAAGTTAGCACCCTTTTCGTCTTTTTTTACTTCCATGACTTTCGACTTCTTTTCCTCGCCGGTAACCTGTTTTAACGAAAGGTCTACTTCTGACCTTATTGGGTTAACTCTAATTACCTTGAGTACTGTTTTTTGCTTAGCCTTTACATACCGCTCAATATTTCTGATCCAGCCAGT
>JBGTFK010000215.1:0-6251 GCA_041747305.1 Candidatus Nitrosocosmicus sp. | reverse complement strand
GTTACCGATGATGATGACGATATATCGGGACTCATTGTATCTTTATTCTACCAAATTCTTCTCGGTTTAAAAAGGTATTGTAAATCTAAAGGCTGCGCCCTGATTATATTCTTTATCAATCCATATCTTACCACCGTGTGCTTCCACAATACCCTTTGAGATTGCTAAACCAAGTCCACTACCGCCATGTTTTCTTATCAAACTTGTATCAACTTGATAGAACTTGTGAAATAATTTATTCATTTTGTCTGCTGGAATACCCGGACCATTGTCTTCTACCGAAAATTGAACCATCGTTTCGTTTTGAATCAATTCTGCCCCTATAGTTATTTTACCATTGCTATCTGGTACAAAATCAATAGAGTTTTTAATCAAATTTGCAAAAACTTGATCGACCCTCCTTTGGTCACACATAATAGTAACTCCTTCTCTTAATTTTGAATCTACTTTAAAGGCAATTTGCTTATCCACAATTAAAGAAGGCATATCGGATACAACCGATGATATCAAATCCATTACATTTACTAGATTTTTTTGAATTTTAAACTTTCCCATTTCAATTTTGTATCCATCAAGAACATCATTAACTAGAACTTCTAATTTTATTATATTTCTGTATACAATATTAGCATATTTCTTTTGTTTTTCATTCAGTTCACCAGTTTTTTTTTGTCTAAGTAAAAGTTCAACATAACCTCTAGCGGGGACTAGAGGAGTTTTTAATTCATGGCTAACCATAGACATAAAATCTTCTTTTGCTTTGTCTGCTGATACCAATTCCTTGTTTATTTTTTCTAAATGTTCATCATTAAGTCTTAGTTCTTCATTCGCTTTTTCTAGTTCTGCTGTTCTCTCCCTTACCCTGTTATTTAAATTTTGGTTCACTTGATTTACACTCTGCCTCATTGACTCAAAATTTGACGCCAGTTCACCAACTTCGTCAGAGCTTTTGATATCTATGTTAGAATCATAATTCCCCTTACCTATTTCAATTACTTTTCTCATAAGTTTTGATAATGGTAAAGAAATAGTTCTGGCAATGAACAAAATAAGAATTATCGAGATTACTAATATAATGCCTGAAACAACTAAAAATTGATCTACTGTTTTTTGTAAATTTTCGAATACAATATCGGTATTTTCTCTTAGTAAAAGAAACCAGCCACTTCCTGTATAGTCCAAGTGTCCTTTCCCCTGCGGCACGCTAACAATGATTTCATCGTCATTAATTCGAGTCTCTGCCGAAGCGGGATTCAACATAGAGATATTATTCTGTCGATCGTAGCTGGAGATCATCTCTTGGAATCCGGGCATGATTCGCAAAATTGATTTTCTATCGTGGTTGGAATATACCAATGTGCCATTGTCAGATATTACATCCAATTTAAGATTGCCAATACCCGAAGTTATTTGTTCATCTACCAAGATAATTTCGTTGAAAACATCGTTTATTTTATTTATTGACTGTCTTGTTGTTACGACCCCTTCAATCTCTTTATTTTCGTTATACAATGGTGCAGCAAAATGTATTACATATTGATTTAGAGATTCCGATAGGGTAGGTATGGTATCATAGTACACTTTGCCCTTCAATGCTTCTTTAAAGAATGTTTTTTGGGATTCATTTAGTCCTAAAAGAATATTTCTCGTATCTCCAATTTTAATACCCTCTTTGTTGTATAGGGAAATTGATAAATATGACTTAAATGATTTTTCCATTGAACGAAGATAGTCCATCTTTTCAGATATTGTTAAATTTGAATTTGTAAGTATATTACTTGTAGACAGAAATTGTATATCGGCCATCCTTTCAAACATTTGACGTGATAAATTTGACATCGTATGACTAGCCATCGTTTTTAATTCATTAATTATTTGAGTTTGTATAGTTGTTGCAAAATTTTGAAACCCCAGGTAGGATAGTATCAGTATAGAAAAAGATACTAACGGAACCATCGTGATGATGAGCTTTGTTCTAATTTTCAACTACTAATCCCTTGTAGATAATTCATTTTTATCTATTTTTTTCCATCAATAATTCATCGATAAATTTTGGTTCAACTATATTTACGATATCGGGATATTCACTTATTACCCCCCTTTCAACATAAAAGTTAGCAATAGAATTTCCAGAATAATACAGGGAATGTGTTTTGTTTAATTCTTTGTTCATTGAAAATCGATCGTTGTAATCCAGGTCCGTAAAGTTGACATTATTGAGTCCTTCCACTATCTTATCTTTGCTTAATCCGGATCTTGATGACATTATTTCTACGCCTTGCTCCGAATTTTTATCATAATCTTCCATTGCCTCTATCAATGATTTTATGATGTTTTGAATATCAATGGGTCTTTGTTCTACTAAATCGGAATGAAATACTAATACGTTTGTAATGATTCCTGGAATATCCGTGCCCGTTGAGAGAATTTTGAATCCTTTCTTCACTCCCTCTGTAACAAATGGCTCATAAACATGTCCTGCGACAATTTCATTATTTACTAACGCCTCTGGAATGTTTTGGCCAATAATATTTACGAATTCAACGTCCCCTTCAGCAAGACCAACATTTTCCAGAGATTTTAACATGAATATATGTGAAAAACTATTGATCCCTTCGATACCCACTTTTTCCCCCTTTACATCCGTAAGGTTGTCGACGCTACCCAAAATTACATCCGCATCCAATGATGTATCAATATTATATACGACTTTAGTATCAATTCCTTCAGCATCTTGTAATAAGGCATCTGAATACACAATGAACATTCCATCGTATTCTTCGTTCGAATAAGCACGTACCGCATCTACATAATCTTGAATTAATGTTATATTTACATCAACATTATTTTTATCAAAGTACCCTTTTTCTTGGGCAATATATGCCAAAAAATTGGGAACCCATAAAGTTAGTACCAGATTTATCGGTTCTCCATCTGATATCTGTGCATCCACCAAATTCAGGCAGCTGGAGAATGGTATCATAAGAATACTAATAATTAGTGCGCAGCATAATTTTCTATCTAATTGTTTAAATCTCATTTGTACGCATTAAGAATATATATAAACAAGTATTTTTCTCTATCTAGGTTTACTAAGAAAAGTTGGGGAGGATATGTTTATGTTGCTACAGCTAAACTATTAACTAAACATCCAATTAAAAAATTTTTCTATATTTTAAAATATATACAATTAGTTTAAGGTCTATTTAAATATCTAATCATTATTATATTTATTAAACTATTCTTGAATTCTAAACACACATCAATAACATCCAGATCGATACTGTTAATGAATAATTATATATAGGTGAGAAAGATAATATAAGCTTGATTAGTCATATCTAGTGATGTTACTAGCCACGGTAAGTCAGAAGTTTTATATGGTTCTGAAAATATTGTAGAAAAGACAATTATTTTTATACAAAATGCCAAAACAAAAATGGATGTTGCCTTGGACCATACGGGCCCATGCAGAATTGTTCAGCTTTCCGCCTATCGTAATGGTTGCCATGACATTTTAGCCAGAGGTGGAAAAATTAGATGTGTTACCGAAGTTACTCCTGAAAATATCCAATACTGTAAAGAATTGTTATGCGTGGTTAGTGAACTACGTCACCTGGATGGCTTAAAGGGCGACATTGCAATTAATGAATCGGAGTATATGGCTACAACAGGCCTCCGAAAAGAGCAAGCGCCAACTCACGTAATTTATAGCAACGTAGATGAGGTAGTTGCACAGGGGCAATATGTTTTTGATACTCTATGGAAAAATGCCGTACCAGCACGAAAAAAAATAATGGAAATTGAGGAAGGTAAAACAAAATATGAAACCAAAATTTTAACAAGATCCAGCGGTTCCTTGAGAGATGAAGAATTCGCCTCAATTTTTTTTGATTCGAACAAATTAAGCGTATGTATTACTACAGAAGGTCTAAAAATGGGTTACGAATTTTTTCTACCTCTGACTAAAAGTCTTTTAGAAAGAAAGAAAAATGGTTTGCATAAAGGTATCAGAATTTTAATTAGAGTATCAAAGGAGAATATGAACGTGGTTAAGGAGTACCTTGCAATGGGTGTGAAAATTCGCCACTTAAAAGAGACACCCTTTATCAACTTTGGCGTTACTGAATCACATCTTGCAGCAGTAATAGAACAAATGACTGACAAGAATTTTGTGAATAGTATTTTATACAGCAACGAACCGTCATATGTAAATAATTTTAAATCATTATTTGAGAAATTATGGAGTAATAGTAGGGAAGTTACTGAAATAATCAAGTCAATCGAAGATGACATAGAGATTCCTTTTTTTGAAACGATTGAAAAGTCCGATGAAATATTTAGGTTGATCAAAGACTTGATATCGTCGGCTAAACAAGAAATTTCAGGAATCCTTCCAACTTTTGAATCCTTCAAGAGACAGGTGGAAAACGACTTTTTCCTAGACATAAAAAATACGATTCAAAATAAGGATTTATCTATTAAAATTCTTGTTACCGATAGAATTGACCCATCAAGACAGAAGACTATCAATGAATTATTCAAGAATAATTTTTCTCTTTTGCAAGATAACAAAAGAAAGTTTGTTATAGATGATGTCAATAACAAGCCGTTTGACTTTACCGTTAATGGAATAAAGAATATGAAAATTAGAGCGATATCTAGTAATGATATTCGATCAGAAGTAGGTTTGTTGGTAGTCGACAGGAGTAAATCAATAATCATAGAGTTCAAAAATAATACAGCAGAAGATCCTTTAAATTCAATCGGACTTGCATCTTATTCAAATAGTATCCCCATATCAAATTCCTATTCGTTTATTTTTGATTCACTATGGAACCAATCAGAATTATACTATTTTTTAAAGAAGGTGTATGCAAGGCTTAAAATTCATGACAAAATGCAACGAGAGTTCATAGATGTTGTTGCACATGAGTTACGGACTCCTATTCAACCAATAATTGGCTTGACAGAACACGTTAAAGATAATATACTTGACAATGAACAGAAAGGATTACTTGAGATTGTAATTGCAAGTGCACGTAAATTACACACATTGACTGAAAACATTCTGACAGTAACTAAGATTGAAGGAAACTTATTTAATATTTCGAGGAGTAAGTTTAGCCTTACTGAAGTCATTTTAGATGTTATAAAGGATTTTGAAATAATGCTTGAAAATAAGAATAAATTAGTCGGTATTTCTAAGAAAAAAATAAAGTTTGAATTTATTGGTTTTGAAAAGGAACATATGGTAAATGGAGATAAGCTTCGAATTGCTCAGGTTGTTTCGAATTTAATAGATAATTCTATTAATTTTATTGCCGATGGAGAAGATGGCATCATAACCATAACTATCGGAACTAATGAAAACGATATTGTGGTCCAGATAAAAGATAATGGTGAGGGAATACTTCCGGAAATACTACCACGACTATTTACTAAGTTTGCGACAAAATCCTTTTATGGTACCGGACTAGGATTATACATTTGTAAGAATATTATAAATCTGCACCAAGGCAAAATTTGGGTTGAACAAAATAAAGATGGTATAGGAGCCTCCGTTTCTTTTACTTTTCCCATCTTCATTTAAAGTACATTATTATGATTTGAAATAATTTATTTTTGAATACTATTCAACGCCTATATAATAATCAATTAATTAATCAAACTGTTGAGTATTACAAATCGTAGAACGTAGCGCCTAATTTTATAATTTTTACCCCTGATGGAATTATAAATGTAGATACATCAAACTTGATCCCCAAAGTCAAAAAAGGCTATGGACTCTATTGTATTTGTTGAAACTCCGTATAGTGTTTATTATATTGTATTTATCGTTAATTTTACCTTGTCCATAACCTATTCTACTACTTTGAATCATTATTATTTATCAACGTGATGGGTTCATATTTATTGGAGAATTTTTCATCATATATTAATTACCACTAATAGTAACTAATATTTAACCTTTCTACTTTGAGAATATTTGATATTGATCATGGTAAAGAAAGACAGATGGAAGTTAAGACTATTTAAATGAGGTCGATAATACTTTCTAGTTCTTCCTCACCCCATCAATTTCTTAATTTGATAAAATTTATCATTATTTAGATCTCATCTTTTTTGATTGTAAATCTTGTAACTACGTCGAGCATTTCATCTATGGAGGAAGGTTTTCTCAAAATGTATTTAGCACCACCTTTCATCATGTCATTTATTTCACTGTTCTGCGTGGACGAAGCAGTAAA
>JBGTFK010000214.1:0-2045 GCA_041747305.1 Candidatus Nitrosocosmicus sp. | reverse complement strand
CACCTTTATCTTTATCTATCCAATCAATGCTCAAATAATATCAGATGATAATAGAAACCAAATCACCTATATTCCTTTAGATCATTATTGGAGCAGTACACGAACAGACAATTATTCTACTGCTAATACAAGAAGTAAAAGCGGTGCATTAAAAACTAACTACCGTCTTGTAAGAACAGATGGATATATTCTAAAAGAATCTTCTAATGTGGAAGGTCAAGCTGTTCCACTCTATTTGTACTACAGTGATACACGTAAGGACAATTTCATAACTGCTACACCTGAAGGAATTAGAGCTGCTGAAGCAGCTGGGTATCGAAAGGTGCGAATAGAAGGTTATGTTCTGAAAACGGTCAAACCTGAATATCAACAATTTTACAAACCGCTTTGGTTGTATTACCACGACACAAGAAAGGATAATTTTACAATTGCAACACTAGAAGGAATCAGAGTTGCAGAAGCGGGCGGGTATCGAAAGATACGAATTGAAGGTTATATTTCAATCACTAATAGAAATAGTGCCCCTATAGACGTAGGTGCAGTAGATGATTCTAAAAATAACTTCTTGGTAACAAATCCAGCTAGAAGCACCCAAGAAGATTTACAAAAATGGAATAGAGTAGTAGATAAAATGCAAGGGATTGAAGGGTTTGATCCCGTTGGAAACTTTATTGGCTCTCATCCTGCAGAAAAACCATTTTGGAATCAAAATAGTGGTACAAATAATTGGATACCATTAGATGATAAAAAACAGGTTTGCTGTGGCAAATTAAAAGGTTTTCAAACATATGACGGTGGAGGTGATGAAATGGACTGGAATATATTTATTGATCCAAATGATGAGTTTAAATTCTTAGTTACTGATGCGATTAAACACAGAAATTCTGATAATCAATGGCATAAAAATAAAGATACCGGCGGTTATTTACTTGAAGGAGAAGTAACTCCAGATGAGAGTTTGTATGATAATGTATTTTTTCCTAAACGGGGTACAAAAAAAGAATCTTTTTGGGGAGATATAAAACAAATTCCAGATTTACCAATTATAGGAAAAGAAATTTGTCTCTATGGTCCTTGGGTTCGAGAAAAAGTGCATAACAATCGACCAGAAATACATCCTTCAGAAATGATATGGTGGAGAGAGAGCAATGGATATTACATGATGTTGATACAGGATGATTCCAACAGATTTGATGACAAAAGTGATTTTGATTTTGGATTTCTAGGAGGATCTGCACCCAACAATTGGAAACCCTGGGCAGGACCTCCATTAACAGCTCAATTCAAAATTGCCTTTGAAGTTAACCCTTCAGAATCCAAACTTCCTCTTATAATGGACATTCGAGAAGTCTATAATAGGTTTGTTGTTACAAAAGATGATGATGATGCTTCTGAAGACTCTGATAATGGTACCTCTCATACATTAGTAGTAGATAACAAAAGTCTTTTAGTGGTAAATGAACAACAAGAAAATGACAATGACCTCGGGGTAAAGTTCGTGGAAATTACTAAAAGAGCAGATGGAACTATTCAAGGATACTTGCAGATAACCACGAAAGTTGGTGGACCAGATTTAAAAGGAGATGAAGGCTATCATATTCTGTACGTTCAGAAAAGAATTAATTAACCTAGAGCAAGTAATGAGACTTGTATGTGAAATATAATTTAATGTTTGAACATGATTTTTGGGGTTTTTGCCCAAAACCCCAAAAATCATGCAGAATTTCATATTGAAACATAAAATAAGACGTAGAATTTAGGCTTTTTGAAGAAATTTGTCCTGTAAAACAATGTTATTGCACTTTTGGTTGATTTGGGCAATTAATCCAAAATTAAAAAAAACGGATGATTTTCTCCAGAATGTCGCGTTAATAGATGAACGCACAAATAACCTTCGATGAAAATTAATAAAAAAAGGAGATTAAAATGAAAAAACTAATTATTACAGTTTTGATTACTGTCATAGTGATGTGGTCTAATTAAACAAGACACGAAACTCATTGTAAAATGAGAATATGAGAAAATATGACAATGAATTTAAGCAA
>JBGTFK010000213.1:0-5138 GCA_041747305.1 Candidatus Nitrosocosmicus sp. | reverse complement strand
ATATAACGAAAACGATAACACTATAACGCTAGTCAGTGGACATAATTGGAATTTTGATAATAAAACTACTGCTTGGAAAGGTCCTGCCGAAAGATGGCTAGATGAATCCAGGGAATGGGTGGGCAGTAATTTCTTAGATATTCCAGCAAATGTTCCTTTGCCCTTCAAAAATAATCCATTTAACTATACACATTTCGAGGAAGCTTATGTTGCCAACCCAAATGCTAAAATATTAATAGATTATGGACTTTATAATATACCCCGAGTTTCTGGTGATTATTTAGGTGCCATTGTGGCAACTTATGAAATGGATTACGGCAAAGGAAAGGTCATACATCTGGGGTTATGGGGTCATACAATTGTAGAAAATAAAGAATTTATGAACTATTTTAAGAATGTAATTATACCCCTTTCAGTTAACATCACTTCCTATGAATCAGCAATAAAATATTTTGAATAAGAATCTAGAAATTATTTATCTTTTTTACCATTTTTTTCGTTTATAATGACTCCCTTAATGAATTATGTAAATACATTGCAACTAGTGTGAGGGCATGTTTAACAAATAACGATCTCGTGTTTATCTCCTAGTACTATTAAGATCCCTGTTCACCAACTGTATTTTTTTGTTGGTTAATACAATAGTTAGAATTGGATTAATTGAGAAAATTGTGTTGTGGTTACCTTCTCTTATTATCCATAGAATCAATGTGATTTACTTTGTCTTTTCCAAAAAAGTTCCTAAAACCAATTGACGATTTGCTATTTTATTCATCTCGTCAAGGGCCATTATTGGACAATGGCCGTCATCATTTTCATCTTGACAAACCACCAGCAGATTTATTTTTTAAGGACAACGTAATTTGCCTCATATACACAAACTGTTAATTTCATAATAACACTCGTTTATGTAAGACTTGAAAAAAATAGTATCCATTGTAGAAATTGTGAAATTTGTTATTTGGTTTTTGTCATCTATTTCAACATATCCATTCAGCTTACAAAAATAATTGTCCATTGTGAAATCGATCAAGGATAATAATTTTACATCGTTTAACTATTCTACAAAACGATCACATATATTTAGAATTATTGCAGTAGATTGTTGTATACTTGCTTATCCGAATCCGAAATTGATCACAATTATAGATAAATTCGGATAATACCCTTGACACTATTAAGTTCACGAATAAATCACAGATTATATAAATAAATCACTAATCTGTCGTAATACCAAGTTTACTTAAAAGTGTAAGCTTATCAGTACTAATGATTAATGACATTTTTGAAAATATCCCGTCAATTAACAAATATATTTCTTCAGGAGTTGAAACCTCGTCTATTGCAGTATTAAGAGAACTTACATGAGACAATAACCCAGATGATTCAACTGAAGTTTCTGGATCAGCGTAGTAGATAGACATCAATTTTTCAGCCTGTTGCATGAATGCCTTGCTATCTTGGTATTCGAATATAGCTGTTATAGTACCATTAGTGACAGCTGCTTGATACTCGTAACCTGCAAGATCCAAGAGATTAACTATAACGAATGAATTAAACAATAAATCATTCTGTAAATTCTTAGGAATTACCTCATTTATTATATCTTTCAAAATATCCTTAGTCGACTGAATTATGCTTAAATATTCATCATTGGTTGAGTCCCTTGAAATTTCTGGGAGGTTCACCAAAATAGAATATAGTGATTGATTCAAGGATTGATTGGTGTTAGCAATTTGAGGTGCAACAAATGGATACACTTCAGCAATTGGATGTGTTGCATGAACAAACGCCAATGATTCGTTTCCATCATACTTATTTAGCAATGAAGCATTTAGATGTCCATCAATCTGTTCGATTTTTGATGTAAAATTTACTAACTCAGAATAACGAAAATCTAATATATTATCTGGTGAAATTTCCTGTGGTTTATCTACCATAGTAAGGGTTTTATTACTGATTTGTCCATTAATCGGCTGAATAATAATAAAAGGTATTACGGAGATAATTAGTAGCGAAATAACAAGTGTGATAATCTTGAAGTAGGTTTTGGATTTAGTGAATTGATAACAATAATTTGGTCGACGCACATTTGCCTTACAATTTTTTTCATATATAACTATGATGATGTTTTTCTGAAAGGAGAATGAATTGGGTGAGTGCGTCATTAAAATTTATTAGATCATATATGGCATCAGATATTAATACCTGTATTTATTTACGGTATTATAACATACAATAATATTACATAACCATTAGATCGGTTGTATTTCATAATTCTCTTAAGTAATACATCTTTAACTGATACTCAAGGGATATAAGCAGAATAGGTAAAAAAAGTGTTTCAAAAATAAGAATTAAATATGAATACAAAATTATTTTAGATATGGCAATAGTAACACCATAGAACAATAAAGTTCAAGATATGAAATGATATCCTGTAATAATTTTCTTAGGTAACGTATGAATGTTACTATAAAATTATTTGTACCTAACAAAATAATTATCAGTAACAATTGACAATTTTGTTGAGCAATACTTATTGAAGCTCAATTTCAAATGATTCTAAAAGATCTGACTTCGGAATTCTTGAGATTTGCGGGTCCCTATTTCACTAATTATAACAATGATAAACAACATATGTCATCCATCAGATCTTGTCTTATAAGATGCCAAGAACTTTTAATTCCAAAATTAAGGGAAAAAAGTCATACAAGCATGGTCTGGAACCTGACCCACCATTAATAATACTGAAATTTTAGAAGGTATCTCATACAAAAGGGGATGGCTTTAAAAACTGACAAGAACAGTGGATCAAAATCATGTATTTGCAATAGCAATTTCAAATGGATACTTTAGTGTTAAAGAACGAAAGAGTGATAACCAATTCACAAAATAAATTCGATAATATTTCGGGGTGGTTTAAGATCTTCACCAAGTCTTCTTGTTGGTAACAATGTATGATCATAGTTTATCATCATTTTCAAAACTTCAAATGCTTCCATGTGGGTTAATTTTGAATCGAGTCTCGTTTGAAATGCCCTGTACTCGGCCAAAGCCTTTACTGAATTGGAGTTAAGAAACACCTTTGCTTTTTGAGATCCATACAGTTCAATCAATCTAATTTTTTCTAAAATGACATCCGAGATATCACTGAACAAAACTGGTAAAAAATTTCTTGTGGATGGATTTTCATAGGCAAGTATATTCGGTGTAAACCGTCCTGCCTCAACTGTTGCTTCGGCTATTGCTCTATGGTCATGATGATTGTCCTTTAATGGATGTGTATAAATAACATCAGCCTGTGTTTTTCGGATAAAAAATTCGATTGAATTAATTAGTCCTTTGGTTAAATATACTGCAGAATCTTCATAATCATCTATCCACAATGCTTTGGCACCTATATATTTGGCAGAATTTATTATTTCGTTTGAGCGTTTGACTACCGATCCAGCACTTGATCCTCGCGTTACTATATACATGAAAACGTTGACTCCCTTTCTAGCAGCCTTCAATAGTGATCCTCCACATCCAAGTTCAATGTCATCGGGATGCGCCCCAATAGCTAAAACATTCACATAAATAGTGTAATATATCCTTATTTTAATTTAGTGAAAAAAGGCTCTGTTCAGTTAACGATAATCTATAGCTTAAAGACGTCTTATTTGATCATTGATCACTGAAATAAAACGGCTCCAGAGTACATCTATCGGAGTCTGTATTTGTACTATTCAGGATTGTCTTTTGAGGAGAACATCTCAAAGACTGTCTTGGTTTGTCAAACGTAACTATGTCACCATATGGAACTGGATTCAAAAATATAAACCTCATATTCTCAAGACAAAACGAAGAATAATACAAGAGTTCATAGTAAACGAGACATTACTCAAGGTTGGTTCCTAGTACGTCTGGCTATGGGTTGCTATCGAGTCAGAAAATAGACAAGTTCTCGCACTTTTTTAGCTTATAAATCTAAGGAAAGAAACATGCTTGTTGAAAAACGCTTCATATTGGACGTGGTCAAAGTTCATAGAAAGCATCCAATTTCTACAGACGGAGGTACTTGATATCCTCAAGGCTGTAGATTCCTCAAACTATAACATCATATTCATTCTCCTTTTGAGAAAAGCGCTATAGAAAGGACAATGCAGTATATCTAGGATAGAACCGAGGAATTTGATGATTATTTTCCATGTAGAAAAAAGAATTGTAAGCTAAAGTATGTCAAGAATTGATTGGGTCTATTTGTAGATAGTTATAATAGAAATATCAGGGCTTAACTTTACAGAGCCATTTTAGTGCCTATTATTTTATAAGGATGACCATCTGGATGGATAGATGGTCAGCAGTTAACAAGTGTGGTACCATCTGATTTTACTTCAATAGCAGGTAGTTCATTTGGATGTTGAGTAGAGTCAACTATAATCCTCGCGCGGTTCTTAATTTTAATTTCTAATATAAGATAAACATGGGCGTTCTCTTCTTTTTTATCGATGTTGCTCTACAAGATTATTTGTAGCCAGTTTTTCAAAGGTGTTTAATTTAGGGAAAAAAGAAGAAATTCCTCTAATCCTTTTTTGTTGTCTGTGTCTATACATGTCAGATATTTCCATGCATATTTTCCACGCCAAATTCTACCTGTAATGATTGCTACTCCTTTATCAAAACGTCCTTCTTTTTTCCATGATTTGAAAAGGGTTCATGGATAGGCTTATCTTCCCATTCTTTCCATTTTACAATTGGTCTCTTGTTTTTTTGAATTGAAAGGAATAAGATTGATACCTATATCAAAGAACCAATAATCTAACGGATCGATCTTATTCTTGCTTGTAGATATAAAAAACCTCACCTTCTAAAAATAATGTTTGAGAAGTATTTTTTTCAAATACCATCTGTTGTTCCCTTTGTCAGGTTTGGTATGAGTATCCGTTATGTATTTCATAATTTTGAACTAAAGATGTCATTAAAATATTCTAGGTTCTGCAGGCTAAAATTTATTAGATCTCATCTTTTTTGATTGTAAATCTTGTAACTACGTCGAGCATTTCATCTATGGAGGAAGGTTTTCTCAAAATGTATTTAGCACCACCTTTCATCATGTCATTTATTTCACTGTTCTGCGTGGACGAAGCAGTAAA
>JBGTFK010000212.1:0-19888 GCA_041747305.1 Candidatus Nitrosocosmicus sp. | reverse complement strand
CATTAACATTGCGGTTGCAGTATTGCTCATCCAACCACTTAAGATTCCAGTAACAAGTATAAAGGCAGCTACTATATATTTTGGATTAGTCCCAGATACACTCAGTATATTAAGTGCAAAGCGTGTATGTAAATTTGATTTTTCTACTGCCTTGGCTAATAAGAACCCACCAAGAAATAGAAATACTACTCTGTCTGCATAGCTTGCAGATGTATCCCCTAAGGGTGTAACATTAAGTGAAGGAAATAATACCAGCGGTAGTAAAGCAGTAACATAAATTGGAATTGCCTCTGTAACCCACCATAAAGCCATCCATAAAGTAGCCGCTAATACAATTTTAGCTTCAAGCGATAATTCACTTGTTTGTGGTAAAGGTGTGAAAATGAAAACTAAAAATAGCAAAGGACCTGCTATTAGGCCAATTTTTTTAGTAGTCTTTTTTGAAATCATTTTGCCAAACGCACGTTTTACACTTAGTAAATAACACGAATTCTTTCAATGCAGTATAATAAAAAACATAATGTTTGATACATATTTATTTAATTTATAAGATAGTATCGAATTGACAAATAGTATGGAAAATGGGTTTGGGTTTAACATCTATGATCTATTATTTTCTAGGTATTTTTGACCTACCAAAATGTCAACTAATTGATCAGACAATTCCTTTTCTTGGTAAATATTTTGGATGGGATCTGTACCTTGACTATATAGCGATTCTAAATGGGCTTTACTCTTGAGGTCTTTAACTAATTTTGCCGCATCTCCCTTTACCAAATGTTTTCCAATTGTTCCAATATAATCCTGTATTCCTAACGATAGAATCCTTATTCTTACATTAAAAGTAAATTTTTCACTTGGGCGTTTACCAAAGATAAAATATTTAGAAAAGGCGTTTGAAAGATAAATAGCCTTGCTTATTGCTACCTGACCTAATGCAGGATTTTGAGTCTGTCCTGAAGAATCTAGTATTGCAGAAATATCACCGACGCAAAAGATGTTTGGAAATGTCTTATTTTGACAGTACTCGTCTACAATAATCCTTCCATCTTTAGTTTTTTCAATTTGTGGGTCTATATGAATGTCAAAGCCTTCCACACCTGTTGTCCAAATAGTGAGATCTGAGAGATATTGTTTAGAGTCGCTAACGATTATCCTATCTTTCTTTACCTCGGAAACAAAACTATCTGTAATAATTTGTACTCCTTTTTTCTGAAGAGTTTCTTTCACTGCTTCTACAATTGGAGTATCCAGTCTTGGAAGAATAAGTGAAGACGAAGTAATTATTTTTATATGAATGTTATTTTGATTCCCAGAACTGATTATAAAATCTGCAATAGATCCTGCCAACTGTACGCCTGTAGCACCCCCACCAACTATTAAAACTTGCATTTTCTCTACATCCTCCGTTTTTGAATTATCTTTTATTTGTTTTGTCAATGAATTCAGTTTTTTATTTATTGTTAAGGCGTCCTCCATTGAGCGAAGTGTTAGTCCATATTCTTCTGCCCCTTTAATATCAAAGAACTTTGTTGTTGCCCCTAATGCTATTACTAAAAAATCATATTTGATTTCAAATTTGTCAGTTATTATCCTGTTTTTGTCTGCTATTATCCTTTTTACAAAAGCTTGTTTGAATTCGATGTTAGTATCCTTAATTAAATTGTCAATGGGAATGCATACTTCTTTTAATTTTTTAAACCCCCCTGCTACCAGGTGCGATTGTTGAATTAATTCGTGATGACCACTAGAATCGATTAATATAATCTCGAAATTGTTTTTAGAAAGTTGTTTGTCAAGATTGGTGGCCAGAGTCATTCCCGCATAACCAGCTCCAATGATAATAATTCGATTTTTCTTCACATTCTCACTTTTATAATAAAGTATTTATCCAAGTACAACATATCATCGTTTTCAACAAACTAATTGACACGTAACAATAAATGATAAAAAAGATTCAAGCTTAAACCCACAGCTGGAAAGACGCCTTATTCTATTCAGGCGTACCAAAATAAAACACCTGCGAAAAACATCTAGCAGGGTTTACATTGTACTTTTCAGATCTATCTTTAAGGAAAGCCTTAGAAAAACTATCCCAGGTGTAAAACGAAGTCATGTTTCATTTACCAAAAAATGAAACTGGATTCAAATGTATCAACCCCAATAGTTGTAGCCAAGTAGAAGAAAGTTCTAGGCTATAGTAGGTTAGACTTTGTTGAAGGTTAGGTCAGAGTACACATATGCCACTGGGTTGTAATATGGTCGAAAAACAGGCAAATTCTTGCACTTTTTTAGCTAATAAATCCAAGGAAAGAAACATGTTTGCTGTAGAGATCTATTTCAAATATTGTGTACGAGTATGGAAAACGTTTAGTTTTGATATGGTGGAACAATTTATCCTCGGGGCTGCAGCTTCTCAAAACTCGATCAACACATCCATTCCTCTCTTGAAAAAAGTTTGATTGAAACGACTATGCAGTATCTCAAGGAGAGAACAGAAAGTTTTGATAATGATTTTCCTTGCAAATTGGAAAATTGTAAATTATACATATAGGGAACGGGTTAAATCTTTTTGTAGATTATCATAACAAGGGAGATTATCGACCCAAAGTGAACAGGGTCGTCTAAATAGAACATTTAATTTATATCCGGTTACTTATGGGGGATAGGTCATATCTAGTATTAACTCTAAAATTTCATGGTGAATTCAAATCGATTCTCACCTGAAGTGTATTAGTTTTGATTTTTCATAGATATTTGATTAAACGATGTAATCAATTAGAATAATGTACCTTCATTTCTCCTTCTTTCAAATTCCTTATTCGCTTTGTCGGTTATAGTCAAATTGTTAGCATCTTTTCTTACCAAGATATTCAAACCAGAAAGATTTCTAATTGCTGACTCAAGTGTATAAGGAGAGGCTGTCTGAGTATATTTCATCAACTCAGAGTAAGACACAGTATTTTCACCTTGATCATATTTGGTACTTATAATCTCTAATACAATACCCTCAATCTTTCGAGATAACAAGTCGTCACTTTTAGGTTTGAGAATTTTGTCTAAAAATTTTTGAAATTTACTCATAATGTATTATGAGTTAAAGCTTTATATCCTTATACTCAGGGGCCGATATCTAAAAGTATGGATTGGTTAATTGATGAGATTGTATAAATAGGTTTACGCTTGTATAAATCATGTATTAGCATTACACACACAATTATACTAACATGATATTTATATCTCAAAGGCTCTTCACGAGCGAAATATTAGCTTAAAGATGTCTGATCTCCCTTAGGGTTACCAGAAATAAAATACCTTCCAAAGATCTATACCATGGGTTGTATTAGTTCTTTTTTTAGGTTTATCTCCCAGAAGAACTTCCATTGTTATTAAACTCAACCATGTATCAATCTGGAATAGGGTTCAAAAATACAAACCAAAGAAGGGTTTCAATACAAAGGAAAAAGATGCCTTATTTATCATATGTGAGACATTAATCAAGATAGGTTCAGAATTAATCTGGTTACGGGTTGCACTTGAACCAAAAAACAGTGATTATAACGCAAATAATTCCAGGTAGAACAAAAGGATTCGACGACTAGTTTCTATGTAGAAAAATGGATTATAATTAAAGTATGTAAGAATTAATTGCAGTTGAATATAAAATTTTATAATAAGGAATCAAAAATCCTTGAATGAATAAAGATAATTCCAAATATGTGAGTTATATAAAAAAAAAGAGGAATGCTAGTGTTGTATTTATTTTTTAATAATGACTAACCCGAAATATATTAAGTGGCATATTTATCTTATTAATATGAATGTCTTATCGAATCTTTCTGTCTCTCATCTTTTTCACGTGCCACCTGATTCTTTAAACCCTCGCTCATATCGTCAAAAATTGATGCAAGATCCCAATTCTTATTTGATGTATATACATGACGCCGATATGTTGTGAATATGTTCGCAGATACCTCGTATCTTTTTCTATTGCCTTCAATATCTTTAACTTTTATCTTACATCGTGCTTCTTCGATTTTAGGAGAAATCCTGCTTAGATGTTTTACTATATTATGAAATTTTGACTTTACAAGTTCTGCTTCAAACGGATCATCTGGCATTCCTATTATATAAACAGGTATTTCACTTTGAGTTTGTTCTCCTAATAGGGAGACCACATCCCTATATGTAATTATTCCTAATGGGACATCATCTGAGGATTGTACTATAACGTATGTTGAATTTGCCTTTAACAATGAATCTATTGTTGAGGCGATGGTATCGTCGGGCATTATCGTTATAACATTTTTGTCCGCCAATCCGATTATCTCTTGATCTGATTTCAAACCATGCTCTGATCCTAACGATCTTCTTCCAATACTTTCGGCAGGTATCAGTGTTTGTATGATGTGATTTGAAGTTATCATCCCCATAATCACAGTTTTTCCGTCAGGTTGTTTTTCAACAACAGGAAGGTGATCTATTGAATCTTTTCTCATTATACCTTTAGCAGTATCAAAATCGTCTTTGGGATCTAAAGTTACCAGACCTGAAGTCATTATATCAGATGCGGTTATCATTTTATGGATATTTGTTTTTTTGCTAGAAAACGTATCATAAATATACTTTATAATCCTCTTTGATGAAACTTGTCCTATCACATCTTGATTATTATCTTGATCTGTTACTAGAAGGGATCTTAATCTTTGTAAATTCATTATTCTGGCTGCGTTTCCTATATTGTCTTTTTCGGTTAGAGTTGGAACTGACTTTCCCATGGTTGATGATTTTAATGATTCAATATTTGTTGAAGATAAAATATCTCTAATGTTTATACAAGAAATGGTTTTACCTTGCAGTTGGACAAACACTTCATGAACATTTTCTTTCAACATCATTCCAATGATTTTAGATACTGTTACATCTTCTTTAATTAAAACCGGATTTTCTACAAATTCATTTATATTTTTGTTATATACATCTTTTAAAGATTCATACAGGTTTCTACTAATTTCTTGAGAAATCAAATCATATATAATTGTGTTAATGAATGTATTATGTCTTTAAAAAGTATTTAGAATTTTAATACAATGCTATATCAATATCGTGGTGATTCGTGATACACCTGATCTAAATAATATTTTAATCCGATATCCATAATGTGGAAATTATGAAAAGAGGAATATTCATATCAACAAGATGACAAAATGAATTATTCTTAAATATAAACAAGACAATAGTATATGATGAAGGTAAATACTACAGAAGAACAATCATCGTCATTATCCGAATTAACAGTAGAAAAAAGAAATGTATTAAAGATAATTAAAAAATGAACTAAAAGAGAATCCAAGAAACTTACTAAAAAAAAATATTAAATAACAACTGACAAATATGTATTATTCTTTAAGGAATAAATAGAAAAGTTGTTACTTATGTGAATGGCTTTATTTCCTTTTATTGTTGAATTTCATAAACTTTCTCTAAACTGTCTTCTTGTAGATAATTATGCAGTTCATGTGCATTATTCTCGTGACCTTCCAATACATCCTTAAGCAAATCGTCTATTCCATGATCTCTGTTTTCTTTTGCAAAATCTATCCTTTCTCTAATAGATGTAATTAGCTTTTGTTCTGCTTTTAAATCATTTTCTAGCATTGTTCTAAGATTGTATTTGTCTTCCCCCTCAAACTGTACATAAGATAGCGCTTCAAAATTCGAGGGATTTGATACTGGTATTCCACCTATCAAGGTTATGCGTTCAGCTAATTTCTCAGCAAGTTCTAGATTTGTTTTTGCGTATGTATCTAAAGCTGCAGATATGTGTTTCCAATCCGGTCCCTCCACTATCCAATGTTGCTTTTTTAATTGGTAAAAGGTGATAAAGTGACTCGCAATATCTGTATTCAATTGCTCAATAATTTGTTTAGTATAATCTTGTGACAATGCTATTGGATTTTCCTCAATATCCTCAAATTTTTGAACTGTTTGCTGTGCATCATAGTTATTCTTTGACTTCATATTCTTCAATAATATTTTTGTAACAAACTATATAACATACGAAAACATGGAATCTGTGTATTTCAAAAACCTAAATGCTGATGAATGGTTGTGTATATTCAAACTTGTAGTATAGAAATATTTTCTCTTTTTTAATTATTGTGAAGCATTTTTTATAATCATAATAATTAAATAACTTTTCCAAAACCATATTACGTATTTGCATGTTAATTGATCTATTGCTTTTTAATAGAATCCCTATGGTTATAGTTGAGAAATAATAGAAATTTCTACTGGCCTATCTATTATTAGATAATAGCTTCTGACCTTGTTCTCATTGTGACATATTTGAAATTAACGATAAAAATTGGTTATATTTCTATAGAACAGAACTAATACAATTTCGCATTATACCAGGTGGGTTATGGGCTTGGCATAAATATCATTGCAAGATGATAATTAGGAGAAAGATAAGCACAGGAACTTGGTTAAGGATATTGATTAGACATGGGGGTGGAGTTCTTTGTTGAAGACGACATGTTAGATCATGGGTTATCCACGGATTAATAATTTAATTACTAGTGGCAGTTTTTATACGCGGGATTAAGTTCCTAGTGATAGTGGGGTTCTAATACTTTGACCAAATTAGATCGTATGATAAAAGGTAAATCAAATGAAAAGGCGAATCAATTATAGTACCGGTAAGCTTTCAATTCATTAGGTATGAGAACTGCTCTATTTCATTGAAGATTTAATGCCATCAAATCAATTTAGCTTTATCTAATGGGGCTTCCAATATTGCTTAGATTATTATCTCCTATTTTTTCAGATATGGAATCTTGAATATTATTGGTTGGTTTCATTCTGTAGTCGTCTGTCATGGTGCTGTAACCAATTAAATCATTATTGGATTTGGTATTATCTTTTTTATGTATGAGGTATTTAGAAATGAGACGCATTTCATCCTTAAAACCAGTATAGTGCCAGTAGTATTTGTTAACAATGGTTGATATCGCAAACCAAGCAATGCTATTTACTATAATGGAGAATATAAAACTATAATAATATGCAATAATTGTTCCAGTTATTGTACCGCCAATGAGATAGGGAATTTGACGTTTTAAGGTATTTTTCAATAATGAATCCATAATTTTAGCAATATGTACATTTATAGCATACTTTATAATATTGGTACTAAAGTCTAGAGACTTTATCTCACAGGTGGTGGATATATGAGTTACAAAATCCTTTATCATATACATTTTATACGATGCATTAATGCAAATTTAACGCGTCTTAAGAGGCCGGTTGAAAGTACACATTCAGGTAAAATTGGATGGGGTTAGAAGACACACTTCTTGGCTTTATTTCTATTTTCGACCAATGTATTTAGTACTTGAATTCTCTTCCTTCAAAACTAGTAACAAATTCGACTAATTTTCAATATTCAATGGATGTAAAAGTATTGTTGTGGCACATAAAGTGGTATTATCCGCACGACAGCCTTTTCCTTACGAACTATGATGAACTAAAGAGGAAGATGAAAGAATATCTTTGTCTAGGATATTTAATATTTGCATTAGTATAGTTAATCAACTTAAAACCATTCAACAATAGAAATAGAATTATTACAATCTTAACATACAAAGATAAAAACCATCGTATACAAATAATTTAGTGTCAACAAAGGTTTTTAATTCAAAAACAAGACTTGACATACTCGGTGATTTTAGGAATTTCGAAGTGTTATCTACGGATTACAAATTATTAATGAATTTCCCGTCTGAATCTACAGATAAGATTCCAAACGGAAGAATTTGCAGGTACATAATTGAAGTAACTAAAGAAAACATGGACTATTGTAAGGCTATGATGAAAAAATCTGAACTTCGTCATTTAGATAATCTCAAACTTAACTTTATAATTCATGAAAACAAATATTCTTTTATTTCAACCAACATCGAATACAACCCAGATGGGGATAAGGAAGAAGAATTTGACAAGAATCCTGATGTATCAATAATTCATAATACTACAAGTGAAATTGTAAAAAATCAAGAAAAAATATTTGATATACTCTGGCAGAATTCCATTCCTGCGGATGAAAAAATTAGGGAATTAGAGGAAGAGAAAGAGGAAGAGGAAGAGAAAATTAATAATGTTAGATGCTACAATTTAGAGAAAAAGAGTCTCACTGCAGTAACGCCTTTTAATAAAGAGGATAATGGAAAAATCGGACAAATAATGATTGGTAATGAAGACATTAAATCATTACTAATATCGGGCGTACTTGATGCTAAATCGGAGATACTGCTAACCATAGGTTTACTTCGTCATTTTAGGTATTTTTGGAAAATAGGTCTCCATGAGGGGTTGAAACATGCCATCGAAAAAGGAGTTAGAATAATAATTCTTTATCCTGAAGATGGAAAATCAGAAATAAGTAGAAAGGATGTTACAAATCTTGTTTCTACTACAGAGGAAAACGTTCATCTTAGTGGCGTTTCTGGCCCTATTGGTACCATAATGATAGTTGATAATGCAAAAATAATTTTGATAGATAGTGAAAAAGGGAATAAGTCTACGAACAATGGTATCCTTGGGGTCTATAGCAATAACAAATCCGTGGTAGGTAATTTTGGATCGCTATTTGATACCCTATTGAATGAAAAAGAGGTTCTAAATTATGCTGTTGAAACAAAAATTCAACTAGAGAGTTCAAACAAGCAGTTAAAGGAATCTAACCAAAGGTTAAAGACATACTCTGAAGTACAGCAAGAATTTATCAATTTGGCAGCCCACGAGCTTAGAACACCAACACAAGCGATTTTAGGTTATACAGAGATGCTAGAGATCTCTGCTGATTGTGACACCAGTAATCAAAAGTATTTGAACTCAATTGTAAGAAATTGTAATAGGCTGGCCAGATTAGTAGAGGATTTGTTAGATGTGTCAAGAATTGGGTCTAATAACTTTGTTCTACATAAAGAAAAGACGAATTTAGGAGATTTAATTGATACCATTATCAAGGATTTTGAGGTAGATTTGCAGAAGAGGAGTGAAGAGAGTAAAAGGAATGGTGACGGGAGATATCTTAAGAATGTAGAAATCCTTTCTTCGTGGAATGTACATGAAAAAGGAAATGTTCCTTCTGTTTTGGATGTAATGGTAGATCGTAGTAAGATGATTCAAGTCTTATCCAACCTCATTAATAATTCTTTAAACTCCATTTATGATGATAAGGGTAATAGTAATCTCGATGGTAATAGTGTAAGAATTATGATAACTAAAATTATGAATAAGGAAATTGCAGAAAGTGACAGTAACAACAATCATCCAGATCTTAGGAAAAACGATGTATTGATAACAATTAAAGATACAGGCAAGGGTATTGATCCTAAACTCTTTCCTAGGTTATTTGAAAAGTTTGCTACCAGCTCATCATCTGGGACAGGATTGGGATTGCATATTTCAAAAGCCATTATCAAAGCCCACAGAGGTAGGATATGGGCTAAAAATAACACGAACGAAAAGGGTGCAACGTTTAGTTTTACTTTGCCAACGGATTAAACGTAGAAGAAGATGATGATCTAACTATTACCGTGGCTATGACTTTGAATAATTATTATCCTTTTCAAATGTTTCTCTTGCCTCTAATATTTTCTTCTCAAAATTTTCTGTAATTACAAAATGAGGTTCAATTCCTATCTTACCATATAGTATACGAAGCATTCGTCTCTGAATAACCCTTGTTGCTCCATCGATAATGGACTTTAAGGCTTCTGTAAGTGCCTGAGGATCACGGTAGGTATCATTCAGTTTAACGGAGTATTTTTCATTTATGTAAAATTTTATCAGATTGGCGATATGTGGACCCAGCACTGAAAGTGCTTCATCGACAGATTCATCGTATAGATTTTCAAATTGTCTTTTATCCAAGATGGTTCAATCCCTGTCTTGGATGCATCGTTGCCGGTGGATTTCTGAACGTATTAGTTTTATATGGGAATATAAGACGTTTTGCCTTAGTTATTATAGTCATAATTGTAGTCATCATTTCGTCATCCCGTTGCCTGTTACTTTCTCGCTACACCTGAAAAAATCCCCGTATATTCATCCCCAATAGGGCCCACTATTTCTATGCCTTTGTCTTTTGAAATTATAAATTCTAATATGGCGCCATCCTGTTGAGACATGCTTATCTTTAAGATCATCATTACACGTTTCATCCGCCCATATAATTCTACAAATCTAAGTAGGATTACATTATGGAAAAGAGGAGACAAATTTAGCTCCGTAACCTGAAAAATATTTTTCTGGGCTCCAAGAAGGGTAACGAGTGTGGTAATTTGATGTTTACGCACAAGGCTAGAAATACGTTCGGTTATATCATGTAATTCGTCTTTATATCTAAGTTCATAAACTGACAGACCGTCTATAACTAATCTTTTCGGTTTCTTTGTCTTGATTTTCTCTTCTAAACTTGCTATAAAAGCGTCAGGGTTATAGTCGGAGTGATTATATGTTAAGATAGATAATCCGCCTCCTGTCCCATCATCTACTTCACCATCGTGACTTTCCTTGTGTGATAGAAGCTCCTTCATATCATAGCCAAATCCATTACCCATTCTTCTTATTTCTTCCTCAGAGTCTTCCAATGAGCAAAATATTCCTGGTTCATTATATTTTCTTACACCCTCTGCAATGAATTGAAAGGCAAAAGTGGATTTTCCAGAACCACTGGCTCCTATAACTGCCAATACTGTTCCTTCTATAAGACCATTTCCGTCAATTTTCTCATCAAGGTTAACAATTCCACTAGCAATTCTTTTCTCTGAAGCAGGAAAGTCCATTCTTATCTTTTGTTTAGGATATAATATCATCCCCTCGCTAGTAATACTACACACATGCCTTTCTTTGTTAATGGCAGTTCCCCTCATTTTTAATACCTTAAGAAAGATTGGTGATGCATTATCGGGTCCATGTTCGAGTTTTATGACTGCATCAGCTACAGATTCTTCTATTCCATCGCCTAAATCATTTCTTCCGTGTGGAATTTCTGAAATAATTATAGAAGTTATTCCTTCAGCTCTCATGATTTTTCCCAAAAATACTTGAATTGTAATTCTAGATTCAATTCTATCTTTAAATGACATGGCTAGAGCTGAAAATGAATCAAGTACTATTCTTTTAGCACTTACCGATCTGATGGCAGTTAAAATTTCTTCAAAAGCATCTTGTATTCCATCATTGGAAAGAGAGATAAAATCAAGATAAATAAAACTCGCCTGATTCTCAAATTTTTCAAAATCCATTCCCAGTTTTTTAGATGTAGCATAAAATTGTGATTTTGATTCACTCAAAGAGATATAAACGCCATGTTCATTTGGCTGTGAAGTTAAACCGTTGTATAGGAATTGTGAACCAAGTATGGTTTTACCGGTGCCTGAATTACCGGCAACCATTACTGTAAATCGTCTAGGTATTCCTCCTTCTATTAAAGAATCAAGATTTGGAACTCCGGTTGATATTCTTTGATCCAAGTCCAAAATTATTCTATGGATTAATTATGATGACCATATATAAGTTTGTTACATCGTGGAAATATAATAAACGAATTAAAGGTTAGCAAATAAAAATAAATCGGTTAAACTAATAAGCGTAATACTAACCTCTGATATTTTTTATTAATATCATCCCAAACAATTGATTATTACTAAAATAATTGGTAACAACGGTATTCTATATTTATACGATGTTGTACAATCTAATCTGCTATGC
The DNA here is from genome assembly GCA_041747305.1 of Candidatus Nitrosocosmicus sp. Taxonomy (GTDB): domain Archaea; phylum Thermoproteota; class Nitrososphaeria; order Nitrososphaerales; family Nitrososphaeraceae; genus Nitrosocosmicus. Next base: position 8,107 of record JBGTFK010000212.1, on the reverse strand, counting down.
CTGAAAATGGAAATAATAACGACATGGAGAGGTGTTGTGAATATCATTTTAATATTACAAACCAGTACGTTGAAAATGAAAGCCCTTATGATGAATCTAAGAATGTTGTGGATGAACCAGTAAGTAATGTAAAAACAGAAACAACTGAGGTTGTTATTGACAAAGATACCTACAAAGATTTAGGTTCTGAATACAAAAAGGAAAAAATAAAATAAAAAGGATACAGGCAACTTTTAATGAATTTCCTGGGATATCTAACTTTTCTTTTGGCCGTGATTTTAACAATATCGTTTATAATATGCATGGCTATTCAACAAATGATAACTTATCGTAGTATCATACAGAAGGCAAGAAAATTTGCCAACAATAAACATTCTATGAATAATTAATTTGATTATCCTAATTGTAAGAAAATTTTTTGAAAATCCTATCTTTATATTCCTTCAAAATTGAGATTATAAACAATTGTTAGTAACAGTAACAGTTCTTATACATGAAATTAGTAATAGATTTGACTATTTATAAGGGTACACAATTATCAAATGAGCACGTAAGTTCGACATTGAAAATTTTGATCAATAAGGTTAGTATATTGTAACAATTTACTGACTAAGATCATCGACTACCAAACTAAACCTCAGTCAAGATCTTCCAATGCTTTTCAGATGTTCAAGGGGAACAAGAGCCAAGTAGATGTTACAATTGCTTTGAACCTAAACTCTGACGATGTAGTTACTCTATTTAAAGATTATATGCGTCTATTGAATCTCAATAAGGTAACCGCCATTTACAAAGAGTTAGGAGATGGCATTTATCTATTGGACCAATTATTTGATGAGATGAAATGGGAAGGAATAGCTACCAAAAATGTGATATCGAGGTTTACAGAAATGCAGGAAGAATAATAAGGCTTGATGAAAAGTCTTTAAAGATATGTGATGAAATAGGACGACTAAACTCTAAAAAGTTTGAATTGGAAAAGGAAATTGATGAAGTGCTAAAGGAACTGGAACAGTATAATGTTTGCTATAGAGAGAAACATCAAATGTGATAGAGCGCCATCCTTTTAGAGTGGGGAACTCTTGTCTAATAAACCTGAATTCCATAAACTAACAATATTTGCTTGTTTTTTGCACTTTAAATAATCATGTTTCTGCTTGCATTATACATATAATATCAACTCAAGTTTTTTTACACCATTAAAACGGCCCTAGTTCAGACAATAAGTTAAAAGGATTTATTCATAGATATCTTTGTTGGATTATCTATTTTTATTGTTTTTTCTTCCTAATTGTAATGTGTAGGACAGATAATTCGCTATCCACTTAGAAAAATGTATCCACTCTTTTATTGCATGTTAAACAGAAACAATTATGGCCTATATTGATAACAATGATTGGGAAAATGTAGTTAAGGAAGAGGCAAGAGGAATTGATAATGCTGAGCTTGGTGAAGTCCAAGAAGTGCTAAGAGATAAAGTGATTACAAAATCAGGTGTGGTTGACAAAGAAACATATACTATACCAAGAAATCTGGTTGAAAAGTTGGACGGCCATAAACTATTTTCTAGGATAACAAAGGAAGAAGCTAATAATCTACAAGGTCAAGGAATAATGAGATGAACAAACAAAAAGACCTCAACAACGATAAATCTTTAAAGGATAAGGATGATGTAAAATCCTCGTCAACTTCATCATCTGATTACGAAAAATCGGTCAATTTAGGTGAATTGATAGGAGATGCAATAACATCAAAGTGGAATTCTCAAAAAAAACCGGGCAAAGTATACATCAAGAATAGACGCGTCCACCATGGCGAAGTTGGAACATCAATGGGTATAGCCGACGCTTTTAAAGACTCTAGTCCAGTAATTACAGGCATCATATCAGGTATAGGAAAGGGTCTGGTCAAAGACGATATTGCAGATAAAGATAAATGGTTTTCATTTAAGAAAAAAGAGGATGATGAAAAGACCGATTTAGGGAATGAAATAGAAGAATCCACTAACGTTAATAATGAAGAAAGTCAAGACAGTTCGGACGTAATGGAATCTTCAGAATCAACAACACCATAACAAGAAGAATAAAGTTGCCATGTATCATGAAAAATATGTAGATCACTCTACTATCCAGATACGACAATAGCAATGGATAATCACCTTAAAAATACTATTTTATTTTATTACTTTTGAACAAAAGCAAAAGTTAGTCGAATGTCTCTCCAGCTGCAAGGCTCAAGAACCGTTGTACAATAGATTGTCAATCCACAGGTAATCTACCTCAAGTTCTATAGCAGTTTGATGTTTTTTCAACAGCAATGGATCAATACTTTAAAGAATACTAATCAAGTATTTACACTATGTCATGATCATATCTTAGAAATGAGTATTTCTAGCTCAATCATTTTTAGGATTTGTTACCACTGATCGGGTTAGCCCCATCTACATGTACCATTTGAAATATTTCTGTGAACAGTAGTTGATGGTAAAATCTTGATATTTTACATCATATTAAAAATAAGATGGTTAAGGAGATAGTGTTAACTGTAACAGATTTGACTAAAAGCATCTAGGTAAATCATAATACAATGGATTCTATTCTCTTACTAAAGATACCTATCAAGAAGATGGCAACAAAGTAACAGAGAGCTTTGACTGATAAATGCCATCAAGCAATTTATATTTTCTGTAAATTATTAAATATACCATATTTTTCAGGAGACATAATACCAATTGATAATAGAACATGACATGAATAAAAAAAGAAGTCATGTACCTCCCAAGATTATTTCTTTGGCTAACCCGTACTCATACTCGCTCAATAGGTCGGAATGGCAGCTGCTGCTATGACCAAGACTTTTTGTATAGTTAAGTGACTCCACGCTTGATAGTGGAACCATCCCATCATTAGGCTTTGGGAGCATGTCATATCCTCCCTTTTGGGCGATAGAAAACATTGAGAGGTCACAGTTTCCTGCTTCGGGTCTCCAGTCGCTTGCAATGGTATAGTAATCGGTGTTTTGGTTTTGTCCTACCTCTGTGCTCGGGGCGCCTGGCCTAAGGTCGTATACCGCAGGAGCACATACGTCATTATTTTCTGCTAATGGAGAACCCGCATTAGGAGTTCCGATCATTATTAGATTTGCTACCTCCTGTGTATTATTAGCTAAATACACCCTAGCGTCGAGGCCGCCCTTGCTATGTCCAACTATATTAACCTTATTTTGACCTGTTTTGTCCTTTATATCTCCGATTTGGTCGGATAGCTCCTTTGCGTGCTCTGCAGCAGCCCCACATTTGTCATCTGATTGGCTAAATGTAATTGGAAAAACTGGAATATTATCCTTCTTTAGTAAATCTTCCCACTTTTTCCACACCGAGGCGTCATACATATAGCCGTGTATTAGTAGAACGGGTAGTAGTTCTGATCCATTTGTACTTGCAGTAGTACTATTAGATGTGTTAGAAACTTGGCCATACGCCGGATAAAAAAAGAGAACCGTACCAGCTATTATCACGATGGCAAAAATAATAAACACCGTAAATTCAGCGTTTTTTACTCTCTTATTGTTTGTTAGCATACTATCATAGGTTGCATAAAGGTTATATACTGTATATCTTTGACGTATAGACTTGTTACTATCCTATAGAGACCATTATTATTCAAAAAGCTAAACGCTCCATAAGACAGTCACAATGTGATACCAAAGTAATTTAATTCTCATACACAACGCTTCTAATTGCTTAATTGTTATAATAGCGCCGCCTTTGAGGGGGGGCGCGAAATAGTTGTGACCGGACTAACTGCGATGATCGGGCAACCCTATTAACCTTCTCAATAAAAATCAGCATCTTACCATCACAATAATTTCGTTACCAAGAATGCTTCAATAGTGATATATTCTATGTTTAAACCAAAAGCAAATCTAATAATTCATCCAATCTTTTGCGTACAAAAAAAATCTAGATTTACCATGTGAATGTTATTAAACAGAATAAGACAGGATTGAGCTTTTAGTCTTAAAATAGATACGATAGCACCGCCTCTTTTTTTGGAGGGCGGCGCAGATTGAAAGATAAAATTAGATTAGCAACACTTTAGAAATTTCAAAAAAAATTGGTTTATTGTTGGCCTAAAGCCATGTTACCTAATTGTGCTTGTAATTGTAATCCTACATTGTTGCATGAAGCAAAGGTGATTTCTCCAGATACACATTGTGCGTTTTGTTCGCTTTCCTGATCTTGTTCTATCTCTTGTTCTGCATCGTTGTGTTTTTTTGTGGCAAATGCCATATTGTCACCAAATGTAACAACCGAACCAATCAAGGCTGCAGCAATGAACATCATTGCAAAGATTCCAATCTTACTAGTTTTTGTTATGTTACTCATTATTATCATAATGTATAGTTGAAATTAATCATATCATAGTTTGGATACTCGATACTGTGAGATTTTCATGAAGTTTATTTTTAGAATATCAAACTGCAAGACAATTTCGTGATAGTATTCTTTCCCGTAGGCTTGATGGTTATAGCGCCGCCTCTTTTTGGAAGGCGGCGTGGAAGAACAGTAATTCAAAAAGAAATAAAAGGGCAACCTCAATCAAATGCAAGGTGACTGTCACTTCATCGGACTATATTTCAAAGAGCAAAAACTGATCCTTTCATAAAATACAAGAATAGCAGTTCTAGAAGAAGATAAAATACTATTTAGGTAAATATCATATATTTATTAGATTACCTTTTTTATTTTATGTTGGTCATAGAAAATATGGACGATTTCAATTTCTCAAATAAAGATGTTAAGTATCTGGCTGACCGGCTTCTCAATAAATTATATATAGAATCAGGAGGCGATGAATGGAAATCAATACCAATTGTTCCTCTGTATAAAAAGATCCTTGAGCAAACGACTGAACCCCCAGATGATTTATTAAAAAAACATGTATTGCAATGTCTAGCAGGAGAAGGATTCATTGAGATCGATCATACGCTTGAGGAAATTCACATAACATACGGGGGCAAAAGATACCTAAATAAAGTTCCGTCGCTAGGGTAACCTCTCTGGTTATGAAGATTTGCGAATCTTTGATAATCATATTTTCTATTATTGATTATATCAAATGATTTAATGAATTATCATAGTTATGGTTTTCATTGAAGATAGAGAAGGCGTCTTTGATGCCTCCATAGATAAAGTGTGGAAATTAGTCCAAGCACCCACGAAAGAAGGATCAGAGATTCATCCAAGTGCAAAAAGTGTTGTTACAGAGATGTTAGACGATAATTATAATTATGAAAATCTACACTATGAGGAAGATTTCTACTGCTAGGAATGTCGCTTGAACAGTCGGCATCAATTCTAATTCCATTCCACTTTTGAATTAGTTTTACTTTTGATTCATCAAGGCTTTTACCTTTCACAACACATTTTGAATTATATGTTTTTGGAATTCTAATCAGACATGTTTTATACTTTGGATGATGCTTAGTATCAGATTTTCCATCTGTAAAGTAATGTTCTGCTAATTGCATAAAGATTTCAGAAATGTAATAGCTATGATATTTACCTTTCTTGGTAAATAAATTTGGAAATTTGTCCTTTGGAAATTCATACATATATGATCTGTTATAGAAGTTTGAATCAGGAGATAAATGTAAAATATTCTTCATCTTCACCAGCATATAGATCATCTTTGCTGCAACAACACCAAGACCTTCCCTTTCTATCGACTTGATATTGCCCCATCTAAGATAATCCCAAGCACCTAACCGGATCCCAAAAGATGTCATAGTGTAAACCATTGCTTTAATCCTACGATCTGGATATAAAAAAATCTTTTGCAATTCCTCATCTGACGCTATTCGATCATCAGCATAGCTTTTTCCCTTTGGAAGACCTCAGGATATCCTTTCCCAAGTGATTTCAATCTCAGCCAATTTACAGAATAGATTGATGCTTTTTTGATAATTTTGGATAGTAGAGGCTACTACTATTTCCTTATTTTGAACCCTGTTGGCCTGATACAACATGAAATTCAATATTGAATTGAAAACCCATTTGTTTCCTTCCAATCTAACTTTTTCAATAAACTTTAAACTTTTCTCTTCTGGGGTTTCCCCTCTACACCTACAAAATCGAAGAATTTATCTATCCTTCCTTGGTCCTTTTTCTGGTCTGATTCGACTTTAGCGAGTCCAGATAAAGGTGCCAGATATTAAGTTCCACATTGATTTTTTGATCTTTTAACACTTTTTACTAAACACCTTAATTTCGTAGAACCAAAATAAAAAAACCATTATCGTAATGGACCGAGTGGGATTCGCGGCAAAAATGACATGGAACACTTCTTGGTGGCAAACCTAAAAATTACAAATTCATACCCCTGATAGACGTATTCTGCAAGAGACGTTTTGTTTCTAGTGATCAAAGATGAAAAAAGACGACTTCAAGCTATAGGCTTATCGATAAATGAATAGAGCCGTTATATTATATTATTCACAAAATTAAGACTTAAGAAAAACCAGAAATCTTGGCTAATCAGCGCTCTCAGAAAAGACGTAAAATAAATACAAAATATGGACCAAACGACTTTAATCAAGGAGTAGGCTTGTGTTCGACTCTTCCAGTATCTGAAATATATTTAAATTATATAATTCTAGACGCTATTTCATTTAATTTTCGATATTTATTGATCATTATAAATAATGGCTTCTTTTGGTCATTATTTGATATGTCAGTATCATATTAATGAGGATTATAAGTAAATTCATGATTATCAAGTTCTGCTATTATTATGTTTGTAGCAACTTTAGATCTGATAGGCCCTTCCAAAAATTGAGGATCGACAATAGTAATTACATTCACCCCACCTATAAAAATCATAAAACAGATGACAGAAATAAAACCAATTTGAACGTATTTTTTGGCTTTTTTCACATCATCAGATAATACGTATAAAGATGATATAGAAAAGAATATGACACTAAGTCCTGCAAGAGTTACAAAAATAGAACGGTTTGGAAATTCTCCAGGGGAAAATGAAGAAATGGTTAAGAGAATAAGTATTCCGCTTATTATCGTAGAATTAACTATTATGAGGTCACGGGCATCTAATTGCATTGATTTCAAAACTATCAGAGATAAGCTACTATCGAATAAATTTATCATTTAAAGGTTTGTAAATTCGTCAAAACAAACCCGAAGAGATCATATACTTTTTCTTGTTTGTTTAAGATAACCAAAATATGTAGAAATTTTACATCATCATTAGACTCTTAATATATCTATTACTAAATCTTTGGGTCCACGTCTAATTTGACTATTTATTTGGTTCAAAACTTAATGCATAGAAAGAATTGTTTTGGTCACAGGAGTTAACTTCTCTTCCCTATGAGTCTGAGGTAATTTATTCGGGTAGAATTTATTATCTTGGTGAGATCATTTGCTAGGAAACTTTAACAACTGAAAGGTGTATTTTCTAATATTATATTTTAAAAATTAATATCAATGAATGAGACACCTAAAGAATTATACGAAGTTATTTCACATAATAAATGTTACTATAAATAAGTATTTGACTACTATGTATTCGCTAAAAATAAGATAAGAGCATTTAGAGTATACAAAAATCCAAACTATAAAAAGTCAAAGATGAACGAATTTTTCGAACAACATATGGGGTAATTTGCGGGTGTAACACCGCAATTATTACAATCTTTTCAATATTTTTTATATTATATTTATCTGAATATTAATTTGAAATTTGTATTGAATAAATTAAATAAAATGAATTTGAAAGGAGATAACATATAATAGCAAAGGGACAATAATTTTCTATTTCGATTTATACAAAGGTTATGAAAAAATTAGGAAAAATTAATCAGATTTATGACACCTAGTTTTTTTGATGATTTTAATAAACAAATACAAATCTAAAGTTATAAAAACAATCATATATTACTATATTTTCTTGGTTTAAATATCAAACCATGACCCTTTGATTTGATCTAATTTTTATGGATTTTAGTATGTGTAAAAATATTGGTCTATACAAATATTTAATCAAGAAATTATTAGATGATACTTCCCAAAGTATATCATGATGAG
>JBGTFK010000211.1:0-11186 GCA_041747305.1 Candidatus Nitrosocosmicus sp. | reverse complement strand
ACTTTTAGGTGGAAAACTTTCAGACATAGTAGGTCAAAGAAAAATCTTTGCAATAGGATTTCTAATTCTCACGGGTTCTTCAGTTTTGGCAGGCCTGGCTCCAACAAATGATGTTCTCATTCTTGGAAGAATATTGCAAGGATTAGGTGCTGCTTTGATTGCTCCTGCCGCACTCTCAATTGTAATGAACCTATTTGCCAGCAACAGATCAGAGATGAATAAAGCTATGGGTATTTGGGGTGCAGCTGCACCAGCTGGTGGAACTGCAGGAGTCTTTTTAGGAGGTATTATTACTGCTTGGTTTGACTGGCCTTGGGTATTTTTGATAAATGTCCCTATCGGATTAGCAGTATTAGCCTTGATTCCTAAATTGATTCCAAAAGGAACAAAAAAGAAAGGTAATATAGATTACTTGGGTGCTTTGTCGATAACAGGTTCCTTAGCACTAATGATATATTCAATTGTTACTGCTAATGAAATTGAAGGAGGATGGTTATCCATTCAAACAATATCTATGTTAGCAACTTCCTTTGTATTGTTAGGTGCCTTTATTGCAATTGAAAAAAGAAGTAAAGAGCCTTTAATACCTCTTCAGATTTTCAAAACACCCAATCTTCTATCTTCTAATATTGTCATGGCTTTATTGGGGGCGGCATGGGTCTCGATGTGGTTTTTCTTGAATCTTTATTTACAGCAAATATTGCATTACGGACCACTTGAGAGTGGACTTGCGCTATTACCAATGACTGGATTAATAATGGTGATGATGATATGGGCTATGCCAAAATTAATTGGGAAACTAGGAACAAAAGAAAACCTCATTATTGGACTTGGATTGTTGACATTGGGTATGGTTTTGTTTAGTTTAACTCCTTATACGGTAACAGAAAACAATAACAGTTTCATATACATGGTCTACGTATTACCAGCATCTATAGTCTCCTCTTTAGGAATGGCCTTTGCCTACATACCTATATTAACCTCGGCCATATCGGGAGCAAAAAAAGAATTTAGTGGAATAGCTTCAGGGCTTGTCAATACCACTTATCAAATAGGTTCAGCAATAGGTCTTGCAATAATGGTTTCGGTATCTACATTGCATTCAGAGACGTTAATAAACTTCGGAATAAACTCCCTAGAGGCTCTAAATAATGGATTTCATTTGAGCTTCATAGGTGCGGCAATCATATCTGCAATAGCTGCAATTATATCAACAATATCGATAAGGACAAAAGCACACTAAGTTTGGGGCTCGAAACCCTACTATGAAAACGGGAATTCTATTTCTTCATAAAGGCAATAAGAACAAGTGGATGGGATTTGAACCCATGATTACCTGTCATGAATTTAGACTTTACAAATCAGTTGATAATAATTGACGAGCCGAAGTCACTAAGAATGGGACTCGAAGCCCTATCATAAAAACAGGGAATCTTATCCCTATGGATTTGCTAAAAATCAGGAGGCGATTGGATTTTTCATGGTATATTATACCTTGCAAAAAATCTACAATAGGGTATCCTCATTATTATATTGTAATGTTCCCATAATGAGGTTGAATGAAATATAATAGGATAATTTTCACACTTTTGATATTTTCATCGATAATGTCATCTCCTGTTATGTCAAACTTCGAAAAAGCGTGGGCGCAAACAGTAATTGATACAGTTAATGTGGGTCCAGATATATTCGATTTGGAATACAACCCAAGCAATGAGGACATATATGTAGCAAATCGATTTTCTGAATCTGTTCATGTTATAGATAGCTCTACCAATACTGTGAAAGCTACAGTTGATGTAGGTAATGGTCCAGTGGATTTGGAATACAACCCAAGCAATGAGGACATATATGTAGCAAATCGATTTACAGGTGACGTCTCTGTTATAGATAGCTCTACCAATACTGTGACGGCTACAGTTGATGCAGGAATTGAATCAAGAGTATTGGAATACAACCCAAGCAATGAGCACATTTATGTAACAAACTTCGGTTCGGACGACGTCTCTGTTATAGATAGCTCTACCAATACTGTGACGGCTACAGTTGATGTAGGCAGTGGTCCAGTGGATTTGGAGTACAACCCAAGCAATGAGCACATTTATGTAACAAACTTCAATTCAGGTGACGTCTCTGTTATAGATAGCTCTACCAATACTGTGACGACCACAGTTCACATGGAGGTTCATGTTGACGCTTTGGAATACAACCCAAGCAATGAGCACATTTACGTAACAAACTTCAATTTTGACGATTTCAGTCCGGGTTACGTCTATGTCATAGATAGCTCTACCAATACTGTGACGGCTACAGTTGAAGTAGGAATTGAACCAAGAGTATTGGAATACAACCCAAGCAATGAGGACATATATGTAGCAAATAGGGGTTCAAGCGATGTATCGGTAATAAGGGATACATTACCTCCAACTGCAGATGCTGGACCTGACCAGGTTGTAAATAGTAGTGATTCAGTACGGCTTGATGGTACTGGCAGCTCTGCTAATGGTGGTTCTCCAATCTCCATCTACCAATGGACCCAAACTCAGGGACCTACAGTAACCCTGGATGACTCAACTTCTGCAACTCCTTCATTCATGGCACCTGAAACTCCAGTGGAGGAAAACATTGTGTTTGAGTTAGTAGTAACAAATGAAGATGGAGTGGAAAGCCAGCCAGATAGTGTTACAATAACTGTAAATCCGGTCATTCCACCACCTACTCCTCCAGAACCACCAATAGAAGGCATAATAGGCTCTGGTAACAACATTAACATCCAGGTTCAACAAAATTCAGGAAACAACGTAGGCGGGCAATCCGGAAATGGTCAAATGTATTCAGATGAATCTATATTTCAAGGACAATCTACAGACCAAGACAGTAGTGTAGTATCTTGATAGTCATTGTCGGAAACAAATTGTAAAGAGTAATTAATAATTACTCCAAATCAATCAATCCGATGAGCTTAAACAATTGTCAAGTGTTAGCTAATATTTTGTTCATTGACAAAATGTCCAAAACATGATAATTCTTCAAAGTTAGTAAATAGCAAGAGGAAGGTATTGTTATATTTTATTTCTGCCAAACCAGACGAAGTTTGGGACTCGAAGCCCTGTCACAAAAACAGGGAATCTTCTTTTTTATGGCTTTGTTAGGATATGGGGCCCGCGGTTTGTGAAACAAATTTGACATCAAATATGAAATCAATCTAGAAAGAGTAAAAGAGATTGTTTACAACTTGGGTAGCCAGAGATGACATACGACATGAACTCATCATATTCCAAAACTAAATCGTCAAGAAATGAGTTTTTTGTTATTAGTCTATGTCTTGTTTGTATCTTCACATAGTACAAATACAATTGCTTGTAGATTAGACACATCTTGTAAAGCGATAAATGTTGTAAACCATCTAGGTGGAGGATCACCATAGGAAGGTCTATTTTCTACCACATGAATAGTGAGATAACCTCATCCTTCAAATTCATATCCTCCGCCTGTCGCCGTATCACCAGTATCACAATCCGCTGTGTGTAATATACCATTGTTTGCCTCTAAGTTTAGTTCATAATTTTCATAACGCAAGTAATGATCATTATCAGGTGTAGGAGTTTCTGTAGGCTCTTTTTCAACTTCATCGGAAATGGATTGATCATTTAATGCATTACAGCTATTGTCATTATTCAATCCAGCTATACACATTGGATTTTGACTTTCATTTGGTTGATGATCTCTATTTGATCCGTGGGATTGTTATTACCATCTCCCGAACCCTCTATTAGCGTGTGTTCAGATGAGGTAGATGCGAATACATCCTTTACTTGAAAATCTATAGGTGTTAATACCATACAAAAATCATTGACAAAAACATCTTTCTGTTGATTCTTATGTTCTATTCATGCAAGACAAGAGACAAACCAATCATTTATTGGATATGTGCTAATATTCAAGAAAACTCGCAGTGATATTGTCTACTTAAAAAAAGTAATAGTTATTGACATGTATACATAACTAATGACAATTTATGAAATTAATACGGCCTATTTAAGGAAACGAACCTCCCTGAATATAACGTTATGTTACCGAGGCTTAGTTATTATGTCTATCAATCAGATTGAATTTCTCTTGTAAACGACATTAAATTGCTCATATCAATTGGCTCTTTTGAAATGTCGTTAAAGAATTCGATAGTATTTTTAAATTTCATATATATATCACTACTTATATACTGCTTCTGAAACACTTCTGAAGAAAACTGCTTTGTCATTACACGTATTATCTTTTCCTGTGAGCATTCAGAATTATTTGAATCAAACAGACGTGGCCAAGCTAACGACCAACCGTTCTTCTCATTATAACCTTTTCTAGGAACGGTGTATTTCACAAATGAAGATACAATCACACGCATTAATATGGAAAGGTCAACATTATTTGAAGCAATAGAGGCAGTCAATTTTAGTTGTGTGAGATCAATCATTTCTTTATCTTCTTCAAGGGTTAACGTCGCAGAAGGAGCTGTTGAAATTCCAATCCAATTGGAATCTTCATATGACTGTGCTGCCTCATTAACTGCCGGTCCAATAAGCAAAATCCCTTCGTCCCTCTTTAATCTGTGGAATCTTCCTATACTGACTGTACCTCGTAGAAATATCTCCTTTACAAACGCTTCCCTAAATAAAGGGATAAGGAAAAACCCCATCAGATAGATCCAAAATGCTTTTAGAATGGGTAAATTTCCATGAAGTGCAATAATGATCGTGTCAGAAAAAGTACTAACATCAATTTCTATGTTGGGAATGTCTTCTTCACTAAGTGTGTAGGTACTATCAAAATACTTGTAAGACGTTTCATTGATAACCTTGACTAGAATTGATGATATTTTCTTCAATTCATCAAATTGTGTAAAAAGATTATTCAAATTCGTCAAGAAAGGACCCGCGTCTTCGTCCTTCCACTTTGTTTTAGTACCTAACACATCTAAGAATATTATAATCCCATCTTTGGTAGAGATTGAATTTTGTATCGACACTTTATAATTACATTTGTCGGATAATTAATCATTCTGGTTTAGTCGCTGAATTGAAATTGCCATTTGATTCGAACCAGTTGCCTCGCATAAATAATGTCTTACATATTTCTCAAGTCTGACGCTATGATAAAGATCAAACCTGGGTAATTTTTCTATCTCCTTCACCTATCTTTTCCTTTTGTTGCTCCGTTACATCTATTTCTATATTACCGAACTTCTTTGATATATCGTCAAGTGTTTCTTTTTATAATTCTCATTTTTTTCTAATCTCTCCTCTAATTCCTTCAGATATACAAGGCATGGACCTTATGCTACTAATTTAAATAACGATTTAAGGTATTATTTGGCCAACTTCAGGGAATTTAGTTTGTGAAGATTAGCTTACAGATGCATTGCTACTTTGATAAATGTTCCAACATTCATTCAATATAATTCCTTCCATTGAGGTAGAATATAGAAAATGGTAATGTTTTCCTGACTAGGGATTTTAAATTGTTGTTAGATTCCTTTGATAGATAGCGTATATCTCTACTAATAGTTGTAGGATCAACATTAAGCCCCTTTGCAATTTGATAAATGTTAATTACCTTGTTGGTATCCTTGTCGTTATTCAGCTGCTCCGCTTCGGGAATCTTAATGCTTTTTTCATTCGATTCTGCTTCTCGTTTTAAGTCTACATCCTTTGAATTAATAAGATTAGGAATATTTGCTTCGCTGATCAGTTTATCCGACTCGTGATCACTATTACGATATGACGATAAGGACGATGTTTTCTCAAAGTTTGTGATTCTTATGACTCGGCTTTTTAATTTGTAATTATAACTGTGCGAAATTTCAATTCCCCTTTTTTTTAGGGTGGATGATAACTCGTTAATTCTTCTTGAAAGAGCATTTGCAGAATTTGGCCATGATCGACTTCTTGCAAGTCTGGGATCGTTACTTTCTGCAAAGGATGTAAGAATGGAATGAAGTAATGTCGCAGAGCCACTTGTAATTGAACTCGAAAGATTTTGTTATCGACTTATGTTAACTAGAACTCAATATTCAAACTGTTGACAATCGCAGAACCTACATTTAAAATGCAATTCTGAAGGTCCTAGTGCTATACCATGAACGTGTTTATGGTGTTTACAGCTTGGGTTTGAACATGGAGTTTTATCTATATATACCATTATTTATATTGTAATTTGGTTACTATAATAACATATCTTAGTGTAGGTGAGAGAACGTTCTATATTCTCTTCACGCATTGTAGATTACAGGTCTACTAGAGCAGGAGACGGACAGTATAAGAAAATCTAATATCCGAATGTTCTACATTTACATCCGTTACAAGGTTGTTCTTTTTGCTCTGGATAAATTCTATGTTGAGTATTAGTATGGTAGCAGTTCCTACAAATTAATATTCTCATAAACTGAGCTTTCAGTATGTAGTATATAAATATGAGCTAATTTGGACCCATAAAAAATTGTGATTTCAAATTAAATCCTCTTAAAGTATTACAGAGCATAATGGAAAACCTAAGGTGTACTTTTGTTAATGATAATAGGAACAATCACAGTAGCAATCATCTTACCTAATTTAACCTTAGATCCAGTGAATTTTGCAAAGGCACAGGGGGCAAAATATAACAGAAGAAATTATTTTAAATGGATGTCTACTTTAGTCATTGTAAGAACGGTCTAAAATCCACTATTCCAGGAATATCCAACAGGTCGATTTCATTTGCCATTTTAGCGGCCTTCTCTGTTTCCCCGTCCTCATTCATACATTTATCGTAAAATACACAGTATGGACACTTGATATTTCTTACTTTCATGTTAAGCCGAGGAAGTATAGACACATCATTTTCCTTAATTGCCTCTACGAATAAGTTTTTCCTGCGCATCATTTCGTTTTTGAAAAGTTCCCTGGCTATGTCGTCCTTCGGTAACAATACAGACCAGCTTTCTATGCGAGGACCTTTACCATCAAACGGCCGGAAGAAATAATCACCTTTTTCATCCGATTTTATCCATCGCATTTCGCTATTACTATACCTAATTGATATGATCCCTTTTTCTATACCGGTTATGGTAAGATAATAAAGTAACTGTCTAAGATATGATCTAAATCCGTAATCAGTTATATCCAATCTTCGATTACTTTGGGTATCCTTCAATTCTATAATCACCTCTTTGTCCAGAATATCTGGATGAGCAATCAAACCATCAAATTCTAAATCTGCTTGTGATACACCCATGTTAGCCAGATCTGTAATTACAAATTCACTGGCCTCTCCCCTAATGAAATGATTGATGGATTCGTCTGTTAGTGGTTCAAGATCTGGAAACTTACGTCCATAGTATTGTTTTCGAATACAGGAAGAAGGCAAAATATCAGAAACATGTACCTCATCCTCAGATCTCTTCCTTTTTTCATATCGTGATCTGAGGGAATTCTTCAATAGATCAGTAAATTCACGGTCAGAGCGAACAACAATGGTCATGATAATATTCTATTTACCGTCTTATTGCAAATTAACATTATGCTCTTTTATTCAATTACATCCGTGGGGATTAAGATCCCAGTGGTAATAGGGTTCTATCACAATGAGGATAGATCGAACCTTATTTTTTTAAAGGATTAAGAACAAAAGACGCTATATACACATAGTCCATCAATCACCAAAAGAACTTGAATTTGTTCCTAAAGTAGGATATCCAATTGTATCAATATGAGTGTGAGAGCCCTGAATGAGCCTCAAGCCATGCATAAAGATCTGCCAAAACATATTGTTCTTTTGGTCCCACTCCGGTAGACCATTTTGATGAAAGAGAGAATAAATGTCCTAGATTGGGATATGTTATCAACGTATGGTCTGGATGATTTAATTCAGTCAGTCGTTGTTGTAATAAAAACGCTTGTTGAACTGGCGTCTGAGAGTCATTTTCACCATTAAGTAGGAGAACATCTGTGGATTTGGATATATTACCAATAATACTTAAGTTTGGTACCAAGCTAGAAACCGATTCCCACCAGGCAGGACAAGGTCCAAGAAGGTTGCATTTAGACGAATTGAAAGATGTAAAATTCTTATATATCTTCACCAACAATGGCTTGAATTCTCTTTCGATATTTATGGACTCTTTAGTACCAAAATCCCCTTGTAAAGCCTTAGCTATATCTTGGGTATTATTAGTACTTAAAATAGATAAAGGTACTAGGAATTTTCTTAGCAGAGGATCTGCGGCCAGTTGTTTTACTGATATCGAGCCTGTGTTATTTTTGTCTAATACTTGTTTTGCGTACTCTGATGGCGAAGTTACTACCTGATAGTAGTATAAGTCTTTTACAGGATTCTGAGCCAAAGTACCCATGAGAATAACATTATTTACTGTTGAATTATCAATTGCAACCCTTGGAGCATACATTGTACCTTCGCTATGACCAATTACGCTTATACGGTTAGGATCTATTTCAGGCTGTTCTATAAGAACATTTAAGGCTTTTTTACTGTCTTTAATTAGATCGTTGGCTGTGGCATTTGTCCATATATTTGGATCTAGTATTGTATTATTTGTACCAACACCTCTCTTATCATATCGAAGGACTCCAAATCCCCTTTCTGACAGATATTGAGCTATCTGTAAAAGTGGCGTAGGGGCGGCCGTTGTTAGATTAGAACCATCCTTGTGAACAAATCCTACTGTCCCATTCTTATCAGTTACACCAGAGCCTGGAATAAGAAGTACTCCTGGAAATAGTCCTTTTCCAATTCCCGGAAGAGTTAATTGAGCACTAGTCTTTACACCATTATCTAAATCTATAACTAAATTTCTATATTTAATAGTCTCAATGTATTGTTGAGCTAGTAGTTGATCTTGCTGTTTGAAAAAACTGGAAGATAAAAAGGATAGTGCTAATATGAATATCAATAATAAACCAAGAGATTGATTGAAATAGTGAGTTCTATTCAAATTCAATACTCATAATGTAGCGCTTGTATTTGTATTTGTATTTGTAACAGGTTTTACATTGTTGTATCAAATGTCCTACTTCATATCCGAGTTTTTTCTTAATCGGCAATTGTGGTAAGAAATAATATAGTAGACAATTTGATTAATCTGAATAGTAACAGTTCTCATCCGTGGGGATTAAGTTAATAATGGTAATAGGGTTCTATAGTAATTTGAGGATATCACAGTTTTTAAACGACAACCTGGAGTTAAACTTGATTTTTATCCTTAATATGCTTTCTAATCCTTGACCATGCTTGTTTAGTTTTATAATCCATAGGCCAAATATCTGATTCTTTAAATTTCCCATAATGTTCAAATTCTCGAGCAAATGCTAATTGTATTCTATTTAGAACCTCTTGTCTATCAGTTCCTGCAATCACGGATTCAATGGTATTATTCCAAAATCATCAAGAATCTCTTCAGTAAGGATTTTGAGTATTCCTAAATGTATGTCTATAGGAATGGGATTAAACTCATAACCATCTATTGAGTCTGGTTGAGATAAGAATCGCGGCATAGAAAAGGGTATTAACCATACTAGAATTTAATAATTGCAACATATTAAAGATGAGTCAAAACAATATGTACCAGAGATGTAGAACAGCATCCGTGGGGGATATGATTCAAGATTGAATATAATCCCAGTATGATGTAATCATAAATCAATTGGAAATTCTAAATTGATTTTAGATTATAGTCCTTTTATACCATAATTATATAAAATAAAGTAATAATAAAGTCGATAATTCTATGTTGACGATATCTCAGATCACAACGGAGTATACGAGCCGTACTTTTGAAATAAAAATGGAATGATTATTATTGTTGGCTTTTTAAACAATCGTTATTTTTTCCTATGAGTTTGTATTGTTCTGTCCATTCTCGTTATTCTCATTTTCATTGGTGTTTTCCTCGGATTCTGCATTATTATCGTTATTCTGTTCGTCGTCTCCTATACTGTCTTCTATTGAATTGTCAGAAGATGATAATTGTTCAGTAAAACCTTGTTGAGACGGTACATTTTCGCCAATGTTACTCGAATCCTGTAGTGTCAATGGTTGGGACTGCTCAATGGCACCAGGAGGTATCCGTTCCTTAAATGGAGGATTTGTTTGAGGTGGGCTCGGATCCTGTTCAAACATCTGAATATAACGTTCACTGCAGTTCTGATAGACACCTCCTGGTCCCACATCACAATCGGTACAATAATTTACAAGAGTTCCGGCGGGATTAGAAGGGCTTCTGTTAATAACCTGTTGCTGACAACACTTTACCTTCAATGTTCCTGCTATTTCGCAACCAATTTTGACTGCAGCATGTGCAAAAAAAGTAGATGTAGTATAATAACTACCAAAGATTGAAAGACACAGTAATAGAATACATATACACTTTATAGATCTACATAACAAGAGTTCATCAAATATCTAATAGTATTAAAGGATTATTACTTTTATCAGGCCAACGTTCTGCGTGGCAACTCTGCATCAATTATTTTCATATTAGTTTGTAAAATATTAAAAAATTAGGAACCAGTAACACCAACGATAATTGAGAATTATATAACATGGTTAATGTTTGTGTGATATGGCTACATGCTCATTCTAGATAATACTTGTAAGAACTAAAAGATATTGGTTATCGTAAAAGTACTATGAGTATTGCTTAGTAGATACAACCATATTTAGATATATAAAATCATAAATAATCATAGAAGCATCATTAATTCTGTTGTAATATTAATGGATACATCCGTGGGGTTTCGTGCTGATATCTGTATTTATAGCAATATAAGAATAAATACAGTGACATATTCAATTGGATACATCAGTGGGTATTATTGCCGATATTGGAATTTTAAACAGGATTCTAAATTTTATTGGTCAAAGTTGAAATGAAGGATTATGATAAATTACATAATATTGTTGCAATCTACCGAACAAACATTTTATGATAAATTACATAATATTGTTGCAATCTACCGAACAAACATTTTATGGTTCAGTATTTCTAGAAAAGACTATCAATGTATTTCAAATGGATGTCCTACTTTAGTCATTTCAAGAAGGGCTTAAAATCCACTAGTCCAGGAATATCTAACAAGTCTATTTCATTTGCCATTTTAGTAGCTTGCTCTGTTTCCCCGTCCTCATTCATACATTTA
>JBGTFK010000210.1:0-6376 GCA_041747305.1 Candidatus Nitrosocosmicus sp. | reverse complement strand
GGCCTGTGTTACCGTGTGTCCTACCACCTCAATCAAAGTAGATGAAGCTAATCTGCCAGTCCATGAGGAAGCATTATCGGCATTTAAATAGAAATTTTGTTAATTATAAAAAGAAATGGCATGACATATCTTCTACTTTTTGATCATAGAGTTTAGATGTCTTTTTTATGTGAACCTATGTGAATTTTCACACGATTTCCACCGAACCCTTATACCATAAGGAATTTAATCCCACCGAACACGCTACCTAATTTAGTAACGAATCTAATTTATTGGCAGAAATAAAGTAACTTAAAATTATTCAAATCATTAAAAAAAATAACATCAGTATACCACAAGATACTACAAGAATCACATTTGATAAGACATGACACTGGTTACCTATTGCTTAATAACTTACAGGCATCCGATAGGAACGACAACTTGATGGTGTATACTGGTTTAGGATGGTTTATAACCACAAATTTTGGTCATGAAGACATATGGCACATCGGAGCTACTATTGGTGGATACAATTCTCACATGGCATTTAATCCTACTATGGAGAGGGGTATCGTGATACTATGCAGTACTGATACTTCAGATATTAATATTACTGCTATTAGTTTTAGTCAGAATGATGAGTTATCATCCTTGATATGGGGTCTGCTCAATCAATAAAAGTATGCTACCGCAAATTCGTTATCTATCCATAATTTTAATTCTTTGGGATATGAAAATGAATAAATTCGTTTATCCAAGAGCAGTGAGTACTAGTTACATGTTAATTCTAGATTTCTTATATACATCATTACGTATCAATTGTAATGTCAAACTATATAATCGAGCGATTAAGCCGGTTTATGATTGTTCCTTCTATATCCATATTCATTATCTTAACCTCTATATTTGGAAATATCGGATTTAATGACACTATCGATATTGCGTACAGTCAACCAGAATCAACAAACCAAATCGACTCAAACACCACACAATCAGTCGGCATAAAAGATACACCACCAGAAAAAGTCGGTATAGGGGATATTGATATTGCTTATAAGATGTTTGGAAGCGGTGAGCCCATTATACTTATCAGTCCTGCGCAGGGTGATATGAATTCATCGGATCCGTCTCTTCTAAGTACTATATCCAGTAACCGCACGGTAATTGTATTTGACAATCGCGGAGTTGGGAACACTTCTACTGGTATAAAGCCGTTCTCGATCCAACAATTTGCTAATGATACTGCTGGATTAATGAATACCCTGAAAGTCCAAAATGCAACTGTTCTTGGATACTCTTTGGGTTCTTTCGTCGCTCAGCAGCTTGCCGTCACACATCCAGAAAAGGTCAATAGCCTTGTGCTTATTGCTTCGTCTTGTGGTGGAAAAGAAAGTATTCCTGCAGATCCTCGGAATCTAGAGATAGTAGTAGATATGATAAATAAAGTGGCAAATGGCACTGTTGTACCTTCAGAACAAGTAAAAGAGGCTATATCTTTAGGACTGGGTTCAGGATGGCTCAAACTGCATCCTGATATTCTAGAAACCACTGCCTTACCTGAGGCAAAAGATCTATTTCCTAGTATTACACCTGAAAATAATTTGAAGCAACTCGATGCGGGTCAAAAATGGTTTGCAAAGGATGACGGTGTTTGTGAAGATCTTACAAAAATATCAGTACCAACACTGATTTTGACATGCACAGAGGATGTTAATGTACCAACTAAAAATTCATTAATTATTGCAGAAAAGATTCCCGGCTCATGGCTTGTACAGATAAAAAATACAGGTCATCAAATTCTGGGACAATATCCAGATGAAATCAACAAGATTTTGCAAACTTTTCTTTCTGTTACTAGCAAAGACAACCAAATTTCTTAACTATGTGGTATTATTGCTGAATGCATAATTTTTTAGAGAAACTTTCGTAATTTTAATATGATTTTGTTAAGAATAATATGGAAATAGATTTACTTATTTGTAATATAGAAGAAAGGAAATCACGAGGTTATCATTTCTCTTGGTGAAAAATCAATATTATCATACCAACATAATATCTCCAAGTCTACATACCTGCATATCCAGATTCCACCATATTGGTATGCTGACTCACTTTCATGGCCAAGAACTCGCTAAATCTGTTGTCAGTTTACTGCAATATATGCGGAGACGGATATTAAAAAATAAATTTTCATTTTATGATAGTTTTAATTTACCGATAGATATTACTAAAATGCATAACCAGACTCGTATAGAAATCCTCATGATTTCCACCGAAACCGATACTAATATATAGTAGCGTTAATAATGAATATTATTAGATAAATAATTTGTACTAAAATTACGTGTTTTTATCTCAATGGTATCTCTAATTAGGGTCCTTTCCAGTTAAATGGTATATGTTTGCTAGACCTTCCCTCTCTCTTCCACTTAAAACTCATTGTATCTACTTCATCATTTAAAGATGTTCCCCATGTAGCAACGGCACCTGGACCGACCTCACTTCCAGGCGGATTTATTGTTTGAACTCTTTTTCCTGGTGGAGTCATTGGGCCTCCTAATGCTACTGCTTTTGCAAGAACTTTTCCTGGTATCTCTGCACTCCACTGGCTTAAATCCTCAGAAATTTCAAATCTTATGGGGGCAAAATCAATTCCTTTAATTTCTCCTATCAACTTAGCAAATTCTGACATAAATCCGCCGGCCTTCCCGCTAAAAATCATCTGAAGGGCCTCTCTTTGCTTTTGGTCAGCGCGCTCATCAAAAAATAAACCCAGATTTACCTTTGTATTTCCTGCCCAAATATTTCCCTCAAAAGCTCCAACAGCTAATGCGTTAAGTCCATTTAATGATATATCACCGTAATTTCCTTTGTTAATATGATATGCCAATATCCCCTCACAATCTCCAAAGGTAGGTTCTTGAGCAAATTCACAAGGACACGGTATCTTACATTTGCAAACATCAAACCAATCTCCAGAAGCTTTCCAAGGGGGAATGCTTTCCGTCATGGAGTTAGGTGAAAATACTAAAATATAAAATTACCTTGTTTTATAGGAAATTTTATAACATAAATATACAAGAGTGAAAATAATGCAAATTACTCCAATTTTTTTTACTTGATTTACATTACCTTCTAACTTATTTCCATTTCCATATCCATGTTGTCTTTCATATTCATATCGATATTATCTCTGTCTTGGCTAGAATCTTCCATCATCATACTATTCATCTCATTGTGAGAATTATGTATTCCATCTTCTTCTGTTGAAATTGTATTAGTCCTGTTATTGATAACATACCTATTATTATAAACACAATCTCTGATACTCTTGCAATCCATATTCCTCTAGACCAAACCTTCTCCGCAAATATAATCGCTGCAAACATTCCCATCCATAATATGTTCATCCAACCTAATGCAATCATGATTAAAAAAATAAGGCCAGCAACATCCAAGGCAGTACATGCCGTGATACAGACCCATCTTTAACCCATCTTTCAACTGTTTTCCTTTCCATCTTTTCATAAAAAATGACAAGGGTGACTCACAATAACCCAAACATCTCTCCTTCAATGGGCTAAATTGGTAAATTCCAGATACAATGAGCAAAATTCCAGACAGAATTGCGAAATCTTATGTGCTATATCCTTCTCCATAAATTTAATCGTTGATAAAAGCCAACTACTATACTGATCAAAAAACCCCTGTGGATATCCTCATGATTTCCACCGAACCCGCAACCTATTTTAGTAACGATATAGGACGGTGTAATATGCAGGGTAATTCTTAATTTTCATCTTTTTTAGAAACAAACCTTTTTCTGTTTTCGATTTCAATTGAGATCATAGGAATAATGACCCTTGCCTATTTTGAGAGTATAGGTCAGATAAACGAACTTTTGGATTCTGTTATTTTATATTCTTTTTTGCGCAGGCATCACAATATTTTTCAATAATGGTAGCTCCCTCTACAGCGAATATTGCTTCCTGAGTAGCCGTGTTACCGCAAATTACACAGGGTTTTGTATTTCCGCCAACATCAACAAATGCCCTTAGCGACGAAAAATTCTTATGGAAAGAGTGCAAAGACGTGATTATAGGATTAGAATTTTTTTCGCTTGTCATGTCATATATATACATTTCGTATCTATTAAGTATGTCATGATGTATATCGTTGATAGATTGCTCTAATCGTTACTATAAATCGAAATATAGAGATTTCAACTAGTTCTAAATGATAATCCACACACAAATATTAACTAGGATAATAAAATGGAAATCATATCACTTGTTGGACAGCTATTTCTAAATACCTAGTCATTTGAACAAGGCGCACCTATTAGAAACAACGAAATATCACATAAATGACGTTATAAAACTTGTTGCATAATATGTTACATGAGAGCACATCATGACATTTACATCCTAAATCGAGAAAATGACGATAGAAAAGTATAAGCATAAGACCAATGCCTAATCCAATAGAAAGGGAAAATATGCGACTTCCACTGAAAATCGTAGATTAATGTGGGAATTTATTATCTGGCCCTTAGTTTTAGAACTTGACAAGAATTATTTTACACCAGAGGAATATCATAAAATGAGAAACAAAGTTTCAATAGAAAAGCATATTCCTACTTCAAAAATGTCTGGAGGGCTGGTATCACTATTGCTTAAAGGAATTCTCACTCAAGATAAGAAATATTATTCAATTCATTTCAAATTAATCCCTTATTTGAGAATAAAATCTCAACTGGATTACGAAACAGTTCTAAGGGAAATAAGATCAAAAAAATAAATAATTTATATCAAAAGTAGCAGTATTTATCATTCAACTTCAATTGTATATCTTGTATTATTTCTGCTCGTATTCGCTTGTTATAGTTTCCCTATTGACCGCTATTTCGACACTAAGGAAGCATAGTATGTCTTTTTAGATTTATAATATTTTACCAAGTTCATCTATTGTTCATTTGGGTGAATAAAACAAGTCAAATTCGTTTCACATACCACCGAAGCCGCGTATATAAATACACTAGTATGGTAAAGCCTTTATTCTAAAAAGGACAAAGAATTTTCTCACTAATGATGAACTTCTTTATGATATTTCTTTTATAAAGATATTTTTAAAATAAACCGTTGATTTGTCATCATGGTTTTGCAATCCTATGTATCCTTCTCTATTTCGATTCCCCTGAAAACCGTCTATCACTTTTTCATCATTTATGATAACTGTATATGTTTGGCCTTTTATGGAAACATAAAGATTATTCCAACATCCTATAGGCTTTGACGCGACTTTAGATGGACCCAGAAAACTATAGATAGCACCAGTCATGTGAACTGATTCTTTGTCAGGCAAGGCCAGGTCATCAATCTGTATCTCATACCCATTATTGGCTGCATGCCAAGGATCACCTTGCGGATTTGAAAATCTCACAAATATTCCTGAGTTATCTTCAATGTGAATAACTCTCCATTCAAGTCTGAGAATAAGTCTTTGAACCTCTTTTTGTAATACCAAAGCAATCCCATTCCTCCTTGGGTCTTAAGCAAGGGGTGTTGTTTCTTGTCATCTCCATCTTCAAACACTATTGCAAAGCTACCATTCCCGATCATTTTCCAGCCATTCAAGTTACCATTAAATAGTTTGACAAAATCCGCATTAGTTTCCTCGTTACCGTCTATTTTTTTACTCTCCAAAGATAATGTATGGAATAAAACCCGACTTAAGACTGTTCAAAATCTACTACTCATCATTTTTATTTTTTTGTTGGAAGGTTTTGGTTGGCATTTGCCTTTATACTCTAATACCCAAGTTAAAATCAAAAAGCTATGTATTCCGCTAATTTGACATTGTCAAATTCTAAACTCGAGTGGAATATCATACTCGTCCCACCTATTTGTTCTGCTATAGTATTCAGAAGTCTATGTCATGTAAATTTGTAATTGTTAGATTAATCCCAAATTACTGTCTGACTCATTAGAATTATTTCCCTGCTCACCCGTTCCGTTAAGTCTATCTCCTATTGTTAAAGTTGGGTTATTCGGATAAGTTAAATTCGAAGAGTTTTCTATTGATGGTTGTGCATATACTGTAAATAAAGTCTCGCTGTTAAAAGAAACAGCAATGCTAAGAGTTCCCAGGAATATTAAGAGGATAGAGTTAATCATATGGTCATAATGCTATAATAATATAAATAATTCCATGATTTACTTCTGAAGTTTTGTTAATTTGGCGGGAGCCGTTAGATAGTATGTAGGATCGTTAAAGGATTGTTCTTACAAATAGCTGATAAAAGCGAATTACTCCGTGATCTATGACTCTTTCTACCGAACCCTTATACCACTAGGAACTTAATCCCACCAAACCAGCTACCTATTTTAGTAAC
>JBGTFK010000209.1:0-1596 GCA_041747305.1 Candidatus Nitrosocosmicus sp. | reverse complement strand
ACAAAGGTATCAATATTTCTAACGTTCCCCTTTTAGTAATTATATTTCTCAATTCAGATGTTTCTTTCATTAAACTTTCAACATCATAACCGTAGAAATTGCAAGAATTATCATCGTCTAGTATTGGTAGCTTCGATGATTATGGTCTTTTTTTAATCGATCCGTCTGCTTTTGGTTTATCCGATTTCACTTACTTTACTATTTTACTCTTCCTAATTTATGTAGTTTACTTGGTAAACTAAAGGTAATGCGTAAACAATCCGATATAGAAAACAAGATAAAAGAACAATATGGAAAATAGCATTGGCAGATCGCTCCCTATCCTGCTGCTCCACCACTTCAGGATGTTGCGGTAGGAGCGAGGCTTTGGTATCACCCATAGAATCATCTAAAATAATGGGCTACGATCAAAACGATTTGAATTCTATTCCGCAGTCGTCCATCCTGGGTTTGGGTTGTGGCAATCAATCTACCTTCACGCATCTTAAAGTGGGAGATGTGGTAGTAGATCTTGGTTCTGGAGCAGGTATTGACGTATTTATAGCCGCTAACATTGTCAAGACAAAGGAAAAATCATCGGTGTTGATATAATAGATGCTATGTTAGAAAAGGCAAGAAAGAACGCCGAAATAAACGACTATGAGAATGTAGAGTTTAGAAAGGATGATATCGTAAAGAGAATACCGGTAGATGATAATTCTGCAGACGTTGTTATTAGCAATTGTGTTATTAACTTGACAGAAAACAAAGTCAATACATTTAAAGAAGTACACAGGATCTTAAAGCCAAATGGAGTAGGAAGACTAATAATTCCTGATGTAGTGACGTCAAGAGAGGTAGAAAAGGCGTTAGTCAACGATGCTAATTGGTGTGGCTGCGTTGATGGTGCATTAACAAAAGAGAACTACTTGGATAGTATTAAGAAAGCGGATTTACCAACATTGAGATACTAGATGAGAAACTGTATATGGAGTTAGATGAAGGCAAGGACATAGAAAAGCAAGAAAGAAGACAAATCAACAGTATTTCCATCAAGGCTGTTAAAGAATAATAGATTAGCTAAAGAAGTCATTTGGATGAAATTTTCATTTGGAAAACGCAAACGAGATCATGATAGTACAAAAAAAACTGTTCTCTTTGTATGTGTTCAAAATGCTGGAAGAAGTCAGATGGCTGAGGGTTTCTTTAAAAAATATGCTCCAAAAAGCTATGAAACTATTAGTGCAGGTACAGTTCCTACTTCCCAAATCAATCATATTGCAGTAGAGGTTATGAAAGAGGTTGGAGTAGATATCAGCTATCAAAAACCTAAAGATTTGACAGAAGACATGATGCGAAATGCAACAACTATTGTCAATATGGGATGTATGGATGATAAATTCTGTCCTACTTTATTTGTACCAAAAGTAATAGACTGGGGTATCGAAGATCCAAAAGACAAACCACTAGAGAAAATGAGAGAAATAAGAGACGAAATTGAAAAAAGAGTATTGGAAATAGTTAGCGCTGCCAGAGATAATAAAAATCCAATCTAAGAATACGGTTTATGTAATTCAGCTAAACTGATATCCTAGTCATTAATCGATCTTCATGTCA
>JBGTFK010000208.1:0-12428 GCA_041747305.1 Candidatus Nitrosocosmicus sp. | reverse complement strand
TTAATCTCATCCCATAATTCATCAGGAATCTTAAGTATGACGGGAAGTTCTTTATTACTCTCCTGAAGGATACAGGTCATACCATAGTAAGAAAATCAACAAGCTATAATCCTATCGAATTTTGGGATAGGCTCTAAATATATGATTATCAAGCATTCTTGTTTCCAGTCTTTTAGTTTTTTTATCAATGAACCTTAGACTGTCTTCATGAAGATCATATTCTTTTGCAATACTGAAGATCTTCGGATGATAGATCGCTAATATCAATCCACAATTTATCGGATTATGGATCTGATGATCCGTTCTGCTCGTTTCTAATTCCCATTGAATTATAGTAGATAAATCGTTTCGCTTGCAAGGATTTGATTTCTAATTGTAAAGGATATAAACATCTGATATTAAGATGTCACTTCCTTTTTTCGAAAATCTTTCCGAAATTAGTATTTTGTAGATTGCGCCATTGATTTTTAAACTATTTTGAATTAGAATCAAGCCTGAATCCTCAAGTTATTAGCCAAATGTATCAAAATTAATATATACTAACTGACTTTGAATTCCAACTTAATTTAGATTTGGCATAATACTATTAATGATTATTGAATTAAACACCTCTTCTCTCCTTTATGTGGTTTGTTTATGCGTCAATCCCCTCAAAGTACTACTTGGAGTTTTTATGTCAAACAAAAAATTGATATTACGCTTTCCTAATAAATATCGGTTCTAAGCCGCTTCAATTCATATGCCCGAATCACTAAAGTTAAAATCTTGAACTTTTATTATCCTGAATAACGATATTCTTGCCTATGAGTTAACTTACCCATAATGTATTAATATATACGACTAGTAGGATTCTACGTTCATGTTACGATGACATAATAAAAGATTTAAACTAATTTCTCTCCACCTAGTGGATAAATTGTTTAGTATTTCTCGTAATCAGAACTTTGAGCTGTGATTTTATCATGTAATCGTTCATCCGATTGGTAGCGCGTTACTCCAATTGAGAGTTTTGCTTTTTCTACTAGGTTTGTATATATTCGGAGATGTTGATCTGCAATGTTATCCCACAAGATTTTCTTTCTAAATTCCTTTACGTATAACTCAAACTTTTGATAATTTCGGTCCAGTTCTATGAATGCTTTTTCAAAAGAATTTGGATCCCTTTTGGAAACTATCCCTAAATTCATTTCGGAAAACTCTCCGAAAAATCCAAGATCCGATGCGATAAATGGTTTTCCGTGACCTAATCCATCAAACATTGTTCCGGAACCCGAACTTACCTTATAAGGCATAAATAAAACATCCACCGCAAAGAGTACCAGTGAAAGCTCTTCTTCTGTTAAATAATCTTTATTTAAGTTAATAATATTTTCCTCTGGCAACTTTATTTCAATATTTTCTTTGTTATAGAAATTCTTGGAATAGTTTATCACCAATTTCCAATTCTCAGGCATCTGGATGTTTTTTATTATATCCCATCCTTTAGTATTAGTAAAGAAACCCTGAGCTAGGGCTAATCTTCCATTTTTAGGCAGATGGAGTTTGTTTCGTGCTTCAGCCTTAGAAATTTCTTTTTGGTAATGCGGTTCTGATCCATGATACACTACTGTTGTATCAGGAATTAGTTGTCTTAAATAATTGGAAAAAACAATACCACAAGAGCTCTTTGCCATTATATGTTTATTTATTGAATGGAATTTGTAATAGTTTATGAAGTGTCTCCATATATTGTAGAATGCCTTAAGATTCAATAAGTCCTTTTTTTTCTTAAATACATTTACCAATTGCATCCACTGTTTAAAATACATGGATGTATGAAACGTAGTTACTATGGGAACATTACATTGTTCGTAAAAATCGTCCAGACCTGTGTAGGACTTAAGCGGATACAATGGATTTTGATTATAGTAGTATAATCCATGTTCATGTTGGATATGAACAATGTCGGGCATAATTTTATTTACCAATGCAGTTAGCACATTGGAATTAAGATTTTTTTTGTTGTAAGGCGATAAACCATGATATCTACCAGCTCCATGCGAATCAGATACGACCTCGACTTCCAAGCCCTTCAAAAGGAGAGATCTAACCAAGTTCTCTGTGTATCGTCCCACGCCTCCATGCATTGGAGGATATTCAGTACTTACCATTAAAATTTTTAATTTAGGATACAAATGCTAATACTTAATAATTTACAACATAGTTCAAATACCTCGTCAAATCAAAATCGATGTTTGGAAGTTAGAGAATCAACTCCTATTATGTTCACTTAATACTGAAAAATGACATTCTAGCCTGAAATATCCCGTCAATAAATAGCACATTAGGGAATTAACCTCTTGATAGGACTTTTCTATTGCACAAAGTTGACGATTAAAGATATAACTTGTTTTAGGTTAGATTCAATGATAATAACAGGAGCATCCACTAAATGGTTGCTAGTTCGTGGATAATCTGCATTGACGATGGTAAAAATATAAGTTGAAACAACTCACGAGAAATAGAAATAAACTTACGAAATCCTTATTCGTATTAATGGACTTATTAGAGAGAATGTGAAATTTTATGACTTAGGTAACAACTGCCTAAAGATGCTCAAAAAAGAATCTAGTCCGATTATTTCATGGATCAATACCTTTGAAGGATAAACCAAAACAGGAATGTCTAGTGTGATATTCCCATGTAGATTTCCTATCCATGGAAGAGATTAACCAAGAGATTAAGAGCGCTCTTTTGTATTCTGAATTACAATTCTGGGAACAATAATCGCAGTGTCAGAAGCGATGAGTTGATGACACGACAAGTATTATACAACCCTGCGACCAAAATAGTATAGTAGGAACTTAGTAATACTAGATATTAATAACCTTTTTTGTACAATAAGAAGATATGAGTTTAATTGGAGGAATAGTTGTTTTAATAATAGGGGTCATATTGTACGCAATAGCTGGAATGTTACCACCAGTTGCTACAAAAATTGCTAGGATCTTAGGAATTGTTTTGGCGATTATAGGTGTAATCATGATTGTGCTTGCAGCTGTCGGAGTTGCATTTGGTTTGATTTTGCCATTGTAAACCTTTGCAATTGAAATCAAACTAGATGTAATACAAATGTTTTTAAATAGACTTTAATCCTACAATACACACATTTGTATTATCTGACCTATCGCATAATCTGTTTCTTATTCATTCATTGATTTAGTGCTAGAGAGACGATCGGTCTCTTGCCAAATATTGTTACTGCCAATTCATATAGAATTATTCTATATACCAAAAACCTATCGTTTCTTAGAACCGAATACATGAATATATCTAACAATGATATTTATGACGGCGTATGATAATATGGAAGCAATTATAGAAGAGATGGTTGCCGATTCTACAGCTGAATATCCTAATTTTAGGAGCTGAATTATGAGAATGAACCTCGTTATGTTATTTACAATATCGAAAACAGAACTAGCGACTAGCATTTTAATCAAGATTTGTTTCAATTCTTGAAAATTTAATTTTCCAGTGAATCTCTTTGTATAACTTTGTTTGTTGTCTAGATGAAAGAGAATTGTGAAAACCGTCTTGTAAGTAAGATAACCAGTTGTCACTGTCAATGCAGAGTTTAGCACAAAATCGACAGAATATTCCGCAGAAAAGTGCGCAACGATTAGACTAAGAAGGAACCCAGAAATCCCTGCAATTAATAAATTCTTATTTAAGGAAAAGGTATTGTAATACCTTATGTAAGTATCTCTGAGATATCTGCTAATTTTATCAGCTCTCCCTTTCACTTATTATTAAAAATATATAAAATAATATAATAAGTATATGGAATAATTAAACTATTGAATATACCTTGATCGAACTTTTTGCAAATCCTAATCGTAATAAAACAGAAAAACAAAAGTGGGTTTCTCAGAACATTCACACTAGTATTCCTCGTAAGGCTCTGAACCTGAGGTTTGGTTGTATACCAATATCAAAATAACATATTCTGAGCGTAGACCCAAAACAATTCTTTCACCTCTTGTCTTATGACCTATTGAATTATCGATAAACCGCTATCCATCATCTGAGTCCCTATCTCGCCACTTTACCACGCGACCAATGCGCTAATAATATCAAAATTTCGTTTTATATATATTATGCATTAAACACGTCAACGGTTGGAGTGATCCATATTGGTGTCCCTTTGGGTCGTTCAAAAGTAGTTTCCCTCATTTGTATTATTCTTGATTCCATTATTGTATAAGAAAACACATCGTCTTAATCTGATAAACTTTAGTCATCCTCAAAGAAATAGGAGAAAATAAGAGGAGTATTGTGCGGCTGTAATAAGAACTAGATATCCTATCTGCTTATTTATGATACATCAGAAAATGTAATATGACTAAAAATGCAAAAGGTTTCAGGGTACAGAAACTTAGTAATTCAATAAAATTTTACCTACCTCGGAAAGAAGGCTATCTTGAAGTTGTAAAAAAGTTATCAAACGAATTCGAGGGCATGACTCTTATCGAGTTTGACGGCTATTTTGAAAACAAAATCGAACCCACGAAGTATGTTCGAGTCGAAGTACATAAGAATAAAATAAACGAAAAGACCCTAATAAAACAGGCAAACGATCTTAGAAAAATTTTAAAACAAAAGAGTATTGCAATAGAGATAAACAATGAAATGATTTTGGTAGAAACCGATAGCGGATGATTATATGAATAATCCATCCTTTTGAGCAGCTATTTCAACATGGTTTGATCGTTAAATATTTAATATGTAATTTAGTTTTCTAATTGTATACAACTTCTTTTCTTAAATCAAATTTTTAGAAGGATAAAAACTTTACCCTTTCTATACTAGATTATTGCCTCAGCATTCGATAAAATCTGCGCATTTCTAATAGTGATCTAAAGTCAATTAGGTCTGAATAATAAACTTTTGAAATAGGTTCCTCTATAGCAGTACGTGCAATAATTGTGTTATTTTTTAGATGTTATCTGAAAAAAAAGAAAAAGATTTGAAACAAAAAATGAATCTGTTACTTAAAATTTAGTTTACACCTTGGGATTGGTAACTCATGTTTGTGTCTGTTGTTTCTTATCCACTCAATAACAGTTCTCACGTCTTTTCGATCCACGTCTATTATTTCAGGGACTGGTGAATTTTTCAATATCTTTTCAAAATTTATTTGATCAAGGATTCTGTCAATAGTCTCGTATGACACTCCAATTTCGCCTTCAGCGGTCTGTCCCTTCCACAGCCTTGCACTGCTTTGTTTTTCAATAATGTGCTGAGGGACCTCCATGTACTTTGCAATTTTCCTAACCTCTGTTTTATACAGGTCTGCAATTGGGAATATATCTGCTCCTCCATCCCCGTATTTTGTAAAGTAACCCAGTTGCAATTCACTTTTGTCTGCAGTTCCTACTACTATGCCTCCCCCAGCAGCTGCATAGTAATAGAGAATTGCCATCCTGAGTCTTACCAGAAAGTTGGCTTTCGCTAGCTTATTCCGGGGAAAGTTCTTTATTACATGATTTTTACCTTTGCCTATGTCTATTAGCTCATAATTGATGTTCATTTTTTTTGAGATCTCTAACCCATGTTTTACGTCAACCTTCGGAGTTACCGAATAGTCCGGAAGTAACAGACCTTGAACCTTATCAGAACCCAGAGCCTGTGCTGAGATATAAGCCGTAACAGTTGAATCTATTCCGCCGCTAATTCCAATGACAACACATCTAGCATTTCTCAACGTTACCCCTTTATTCAAGAAACTTGAAATTTTCTTTAACATTTTTCTTTCGTCCATGGTTCAATAAACCCTTCTAAATGTAACGTCTTGCATACGAATCAAAAAGTAATTATCTTTTATAATTTAAATTAATATCATGGAACCCCATTCAAAGATTGTGTTATAGTATTTGAAGGCATGCTACAAACACATATTAGCCATTAATTAAAATTCTCGACTTTTCTTTGTCGCTACTTATCCCCGATGGGATTTCATCAAAATTATTTCATAGCAGAAGAAATGCTGTAATTTTGAATTATATAACACTACAAGTGTTGCTAGTACTGATCCTTTGTAATAGTCGAATCTTTCGAAATAATATTTATGAATTAATATTCTATTAATAATAAGGACAATAGTATCGTGTCGGATTAGAAATTACAAAATATGGATAGGGGTCTAAAACTTTATGTCATATTTACCTATCATCATGACAGCACCACTGAACTAGAAATTTTCCAGCTGATTTAGTATCTTCAAAAATTCTATTCCTTGCAAAATCAGCGTCGTTTGGAATGCCCCGAAAATCTGAAAGTTCAAGTGGAGTGTTATTAAGTGTAATGATATACTCGATATTGGCCCTCACAGCTGAATCAACACCTAGAGGTGCATTTTCTACAACTAGGGCTTCAGAGGGTTTTAGTTTAAGTTTAGATAGCGCCATGCTAAATGGTTCAGGACTCGGTTTGCCCTCTCCTAAGTCTTCCCCAGATATGATCAAATCAAATTTACCAAGGTTAGTTTGTTTTAACAGGGATTCAACCTCTTTCCTAGATGCCCCACTCACCACAGCCTTTAAGCAATTCTCACAATTGAGTAATTCGATTAATTCTTTAACCCCATGAAAAGCTCTTGCTCTTTGGATCTCTTCAAATAATTCTTTTTTCCTATTACTGATACCAGCTACAAGTTTCTCATCAGGTGATCCCAGGTTGTTTCGTTTGAAAACCTCCTTGATAAGTATTGGGCCGGGCATCCCTTCCAGCAAGAACACATCTCTTTTGTCGATCTTCAATTTAACGATTTCTCTAAATGCAATTTGAAAAGCCTCTGCATGAAATGGCATTGCATCTATTAGTACACCATCCATGTCAAACAAAATCCCTTTCAACTTTAACGGATAGATCTTTGTTCAACAATATAAAGTAGTGTGAATCATGGATTGAGTCCTATTCCTGCTGCTAGGGAACAGAAAGATGTCTACTCATAATGGCATATCGTTTAAAGAATAACAATATTTCTTACCGAAAACCTCGGAATTGATATTTTTTATAATGCACCTTTTATAATATTCATTGTACCTCGATAAATAATGTATTAAAGAAAAATTTTTCATCCTCTGAATATATGGTATCCATAGCGAATATACGGAATAAGACAATTTGATTTCTTATCAACAATAGTCATATGAAAAAAGGCAGATTGATGGATTATAATTTCTTTATGGAGAACATGAAACTATATACTGAAGTCAAACATCTGATCAAATACATAGCAATATTGATTTTATAACTAATAGATTGATCTTAATTACATACTATTAACAGTATATTTTTCTATCACTGCTGTAATACAGTATCAATGATTTCTCTTAATGCTGTAATTTTGACTGGTTTTTGAACTATTTCGTTTATTTTGGCAAGCTTATAAGTCTCACTCAACATTAGAGCCTCAACCATAAATGCTGTTATTAAGATGATTTTGATCTTATCATTAAATTTTCTGATTTCAACAGCAAGCTTTATTCCCGACATCTCTGGCATCCTTAGATCAGCTAGTATCAGTGAAAACTCTTTAGTACCTTGTCTAATGAACTCGAGAGCCATTATCGGATCAGTGAAGGTCACTGCATCATAACCCATCTATTCAAGAAATGCCTTAAATAATGAAGCCAGTTTCTTTTCGTCTTCAACTACCATTATAGACGAAGATCCTGACATATTAAATAATCTAGTATGTGAATATTTAACCGTTTTCAAAATCTCTATTAACCAAGAAATAGCTTCTGGTCTCACGATTGGAGGTAAATACGTTATGGAATAAGATTTCCTCTAATTGTCAAAGGGGCGATAAGTCAATGCAAAATGCCCATACAAAAAAAAAACAATTCATATCTATCCCTTTCTAGTTAGAGCTTACCTACATTGAAATAGAAAGTACAACTTATTCCTACCCAATGCAATGTTATTACCATTCAAAACTGAATTTAGGTAACCCTCCTCTAATCTGTATGAATGTCAAAAATTAATTATCAGACAGATCTAACTTCCTGGCAAACTAAATGATAAAGTAGCCCCACCTTTACCGTTTTCATCATAATATCCTGCCTTATTCTGTACTCATAAAATGCCCGCCATGATCTTCTATGATTTTTTTCGTCAAATACAGGCCAAAATCTATTCCCTGAGATGATAAGTAACCATCTTTTGTGAATAGGGTGGTATTATTCCCTAATCGATACCTTGACCAGAATCCTCAACGTTGATTATGGAATATCGCACATTTTTAGATCTCCTTTCCGTTCCTTGATCCTTGTTCGGATCCAAATCCCCATTGGTAATAGACGACTTATCAAGTATTACTGTTAATAAATCGTTATCAATCATATCGCTTGTCTCTTCTGGGTAGTAAGGTATCACTTTTGTGTTAGACACGCTTATAGACACAAATACGATACTTTCAATTTGCTTAATATGATTTGTCAATTACTGATCATATTTTCTTGTCAGGGATTTTAAAGAATTATTTAGCAGATTAGTAATTACCTGATATATTTTTAGCCTGTCAATATTAACCACTAGTGATTCTTGAGAAGGCCTAAATTTAATGACAAACGATTGGAAAACGTTATTAGAAAGGGAAGTTTGATTATTAGCCATATTTTCCATTGAAATTCTGCGGTCCTTGTCGGCTGTATTCACCAGGGCATATCTATATTCCTCGACTATATCTTTTACTTATTGATTAATTTCTACAGCCACCATGTTAGGCACGAGCCTATTATTTTCAATTTTAGCTATATACATTATCCTTTCACTCATTGACTCAAATCTCGCTGTATTTTTTGTATCACGAACAAGTATCTCCCATTCAACTGATCAAATTCTCTGTATCGAGCATCTCCCATTCTCATTTCAACGTATCCTGAGATAGTTTGTAACGGTGTCCTTAATTCATGGGAGATAACGCTTAATAAATCACTATGGAAATCTTCATTTTCTACAAGTCGCTTGTTCTTATTCTCCAATACCCTTAACTCTGAGAGCAAACGCTCTATTCGTTCATTGTTCTTGCTTTCAGTTTCGTCTGGAATTCTCATCGAGTGAGCCTGTAATTTTACATGTCTGTCAATATTTATGCGAAACCATTAGTGCACTATTCATTGGATAATTTATTAGTTTATTATTTGACTTCAAATTCTTATTCTCCGTTCGTACCTAATCGAAGGTGTAATGATAAATTTTATTTTCTAACAAACCTTAAATAGGCAACCCCAACTGATAAACTCAAAACCCGATCGTCGATCGTCAATTTTAGGGTTTTGAAAAATATTATTTAATTTAATTACAAATGCTGTTTGATTTGTAATTGATTCTACAATTTTGTTACCAAGAAAGAATTGTTGATTATGATCTAGGTTTGGAACTGTTCACTCCAAATACAAAAGAATCTCACTGGTTGCAATCTTTTCTGTCACCTTTTTGCGCTCGATTTTGAATAATAAATTTACTCCCGCATCGCTTGAAAAATATGAATTATTGTTACCGTTATAATATATCAATCCGTATTCAATGAGGTAAAACAAATATTTTTTTATTAATTCATCTGAAATAGGTAGTAATCTTTGAATGTTGTAATAAATACTCTGGATTGAAGAACCTTTCAAACACATAATCAAGATAGGCTGAAAGATAACCGCCTGCATGACTAAAAT
Organism: Candidatus Nitrosocosmicus sp.; assembly: GCA_041747305.1. Lineage (GTDB taxonomy): Archaea > Thermoproteota > Nitrososphaeria > Nitrososphaerales > Nitrososphaeraceae > Nitrosocosmicus. Next base: position 2,709 of record JBGTFK010000208.1, on the reverse strand, counting down.
ATTTTGAGTTCTCTCTTCATCCTTAATTAATTTCATTATCGTATACCGCTGCGATTTTATCAATACTAATTTGACCGATATTTTCCCTTAAATTAAAGATATTATTATCGAATGGGGCTTTCACAGTTTTCTTATCTGAATAATTGCTCAATCCTTTGCATGTCCGATCCGTTCCTCCTATAAATACAGGGCACATTTTAGACAATATGATATTATCTAAACTGATCTTGACCATGTTCGAAAATTCTTGCGCAACATTCTATATAAGGAGTGATCTGCCCTCTCTCATAGTGCTCATAGTGACTACCTCAACAACAATGTCAAAGATCTCGTCCCACGGACTCTACTCTTAGGAAGATAATTTACCGCCTGTTGACATTTTGTCAATTAAGTCTATTCATATTTGATTACTATCAACAACAAATAAAACCAAATGTTCATTTAATAATAAATCAGTATTGCAGGTCATAATCGGATAGTCAAACTGTGTGGATGTATCCTAAACAAACCAGGTAAAATTCAGAAAGGTTCTCTATCAACTGTTACAGTTATATTATTTTGAATTTCAGTTAACCAAACTACGGTCTAAGATTGACTGTAATAGATATCGTTCTCGTTTGTGATGGCCTCCTCACCCTGTTTATGTTTATTAATTTCTGTAGGATCTTGAAGCAGTCTGAATTTTTTATTACTATGGTATCTAGCAATCCAACAGTTACGTCTACCCTAGTTGCAACCTGGAATCCACCACATAAAAAGTTACCATTAGATACCATACCCAGGGTCATTTTTGTCAAAAGCCACTTACTCGTACTATTGTCTCCAAGTGTCTCTTCGATTATTTCACATAAATTACTTTTATACGTAGGCAGAGTCGAAATTATTCGAGTAGCAGTAGAAAGTAGCCGGCTACTGATTTGATTTCTTACCGTTTAGGACTTGTCGATAATTTCTGCACCTAATCCCATCTCAGCCGCATTTATAAATAGCCTGAATATAGGTTTTGAATTTTCATATTTACTAGCAATTACTATTGCAGCAATAACATCAACGTTTTGGAAATTATCAAACGTTAATAGTTTCTTTTAACATTCGTTAAAATGTGGGGATAAACCTAGTGACCTAATCAATACATTACGAGTTCCACCAGGGAGTATCGTCGTAATAGCGTTCAGGTTAATTGGTTCAACATCTATTATTATTACCAGATCTTCATGTTTGAATTTTTAAAATCTATAAAGTCAAAATTACTGTTATCCATTTCTTTAAAAACCCGTTTGTAACTTGAATAATTCAGTCCCCACCCATAGGTATTACATGCTTTGAACCTTTCTGTAGATACTCTCGAGTGAGCCATGTCCCGTCTCTGCCTACTCTCAGAATACGATTTTTAAGTCATTACCAAATATTTTATTACTATTTGTTCAATGGAATCCCAATTTTTTCCAGTTTGCCCACCCTTCGAATTAGGTTAACTATAACAGAGTCATCTGGCATGCGGTGTAACTAAGGTAAAGCAGTAGGGGTGATTATATATCATATATGGGTGGGCTCAGCAAAACCGGAGAGTAAACATCGTTATAAAGATATAAAGATATTATTTCAATAGGTCTGATATCTCAAAGACCCTTTCACTGATAGGCACAGTAGGTCAGATCAGCTTTCTGGGTTAATATCTCCTATAAGTTTTGAGGATTCAATTACACTTACAATTTGTAAATCGTCACTACCTGAAATGATTTTCGACACTGTAGGCTTTGCCTCCTTTCCTAATATTATCGCCTCCTTTCCTTTTCGCATTATAATTACAGTCATGCTATTTTCTGTCAACATATGTGCAAAATTCTTGGCTAAATCTAACTGCTGTTGGAAAGTTGAATCCTTATCCGTCATGGAGTGAATGAATTCCTTCGCGCCATCCAGTTTTTCTAATATCCTATCTACAGAACTCTCTGTTTCTTTACCATTTGATAAATCTTTATCATTATGAGTATCGTTAATAATTCTTTTAAGGGAATCGAACAATTCAGGTTCTAGTATATCGATATTGATTTTATTTGAGTGATTCTCGGAAGTGGCAACGATATCTATAGCTGATTTATCCTGGATTTCGATATGTAATTTTCCACTCTTTATTGTCTTAATAGATTTTGCTAACTTATCCATCAAAGAATTACTAGAATTCTCGCTTTTTTTGTGGTCAACGTTTGTCAATCCAACCAAATCTCAATTATTTGTTGGAAGGTCTTTAGTGGCTCGGTTGTTATAGAATTCAGAGTGATTCATATCAATGGAGGCTGTCATTGTTGCTATCATAGCCTTGAAGATCTTCTTTACTTGGTATTTCTTTACCTTTCGTCTCTTCAAAGCTTTCATTTTTTTTCTTATGAACCTCTGCTGAAATTTTAATCGTACCATTCACGGTGAGGTTACCGCCGCCAACCTGGCGTCCGTCTGGACCTTGAGCTTTGGGCATCTCTATCTTGAGGTTATCAAATGAATAAGTAACTACCGCACCCTTTCCAGTTAGCTTCTCAACTAATTGTTCAAAAATTGGCGCACCCTCTTCAGATATTTTATGGGTTATCTTATTTAGATTATTATTTAATTGATTCATTCTAGATACGGTTATATAATTACATGAAACGTTATAAATCGTATGTATTTTGTTATCTTGATCTTCGTCTGGTCCAATGAATAGTTTCCTCC
>JBGTFK010000207.1:0-19147 GCA_041747305.1 Candidatus Nitrosocosmicus sp. | reverse complement strand
TTAATCTCATCCCATAATTCATCAGGAATCTTAAGTATGACGGGAAGTTCTTTATTACTCTCCTGAAGGATACAGGTCATACCATAGTAAGAAAATCAACAAGCTATAATCCTATCGAATTTTGGGATAGGCTCTAAGTCTAAGGTAAAATAATACAGAGCATTATCAAATAGAAATTTAAAATGAGTTAAGCCATTTGTGTTTCCGATACTACTATCTTCTTCACAATATCAAAACTTTTTCCAGAATTTGTATCATGAATTGTATACGTTATGATATAATTTCCGGGTGGAAAAGTTGTAGTTTGTGATATGGTAAACGGAATAAATACTTCTTTGTTTTGATGATGAGAAATTAATTTATCAACAGGAAGACCTTGTTGTTCAGTTAATACCCTACCTTGAGTATTTGAAATCGAAAAATCGGCAGTAAAATCTATAGTATAAAGTGTGTTATTTTTTTCGTCAGTTTCAATGCCGTATTCAATACCTGCTGGTTCGATATAAAGAATAATATCCTCACCAGGTCTAAATATATTAGATACTTTTTCATCATAAACACCAAAGCCTAGTGGTTCGGAAATTACAAAAGTATCATATACAGACCTAAATGTTTGCTGTTGTGTGGTGGTAGCGTTTTGTGTTGGAATACCTGGAATTTCAGATTGTATGTTTTCTATGAATTGATCATCTAAGACTCGATTAACCATAGTCGAGTTTATGTCCAAGGATTTGATAATATAGTCGCCTACGGGCAAAAATCTATCATATATATTATTAGATGTTATGAAAATCGCATCAGTTTGAATACCATCCGGGGTCACAGATACCACATTTAACACATTTCTTGCTTGTTCGCCTTCCAATTGTTGGCTGGATAATAAGGAACAGGCGGGTGCATCGTTTAAAGTATAGGTGTTACAGTCAATTGGATCTAATAAAGCAAAGTCATCAAATTGTTGATAGTACGAGATATAGGACTCTGCAACACTCCTGGCATCTGAATCTGATTCTTTACTAATTATCAGTTCAATCCACGCGAATGAGTTGCCTTTATCAACATAGCGAAATATATAATTAATTGGCCCCAACTTCTCGGCTTCGGGTATTTCCTCTACATTCCAATTGGAGGGTATTTGAATCGAGAACAAATTATCTTTTTCCTCAAAGGTATTCCACGTCACTTGTGCATAAGATTGGCCAAAAAATGAAATTAATAACCCCACAGATAAAGCCAAAGTTAAAAAAATATACTTAAATTTCATGACTTTATTTTAAACCCTATATATTTAAGCGTTCATGTGATACGTTTACATTTTGATTCGTCCCAATGAAAATACGATAAATCATATGAAAAAAGATTGCTTTTTTTGTTTATCTATGTAAAGAATAGTTAAGTCAATTTTTAATAGATTAAAAGTAGCTTCTGATATTTTACGGATCTGTTAATTTAGCCATTTGGTTAATGAGTTTCACAACTTATTTTTAGATTACCTGATGAATCGCGTGTGAAAAAATTTCTGTTGCGTAAAATACTACTAAACTCTTATCAAAACATTTCAATGGTCTTTTTTAGTCAAAATAGCGGAATTATACGCTTAAGTGAATAGTCAAAAAGATATATTATTTATGCTATTGGGTATATTAGTAAATAGAATGTTGTTTACAAAATATTTTAATAGAAATGCCACTACCATTCATATTAAAAAACCGAATAAATTTTTCATAATATATTTCATTTTAGTTTTTTCGACCGGACTACTCTTTCAATTCCAATTTCCTATTGTTTTTGCACAGTCTATCGATGATCAAAATCTTAATGTTGAATCTTTTGTTGGGGGGTTAAATTCGCCTACAAGTATGGCATTTCTAGATAGTGATAATATATTAGTTTTAGAAAAGGATGGAGTAGTAAAATTGGTTTCAAACGGCCAATTGCAATCTCAACCTGTTTTGGAAATACCTGTTAATACGCAAAGTGAAAGAGGTTTACTTGGAATTGCAGTAGAGGATGTTATTACTGAGAACAGTAATTCTAATCAGAATAATAATACAAAGAACGTTTTTCTATATTATACTGAATCTGCAGAAGAAGGCGAGGAGTTAAAGAACAGAGTATATAAATACATCTGGAATGGCCAGACATTAGAAGACCCAACTCTTCTACTGGATCTCCCTGCAATACCAGGTCCAAATCATGATGGGGGAAAATTGATGATTGGACCAGATGATTATCTTTATGGGGTAATAGGCGATTTAAATCGTGACGGAATGCTACAAAACTTTCTGGATGGTCCTAATCCTGACGATACCGGAATCATATTTAGAATAAATCCGATTGACGGAACAGGAGCATCAGATAATCCATTTTCTACTGATGCGACTAATCCGTTGAGCAAGTATTTTGCATATGGGATTAGAAATTCCTTTGGGCTCGCATTCGATCCAGTTGCTAAAAATATCTGGGATACTGAGAATGGACCCGCTTCAAATGACGAAATTAATATCGTTGGTCTAGGATTTAATAGCGGCTGGCAAACAATAATGGGACCTATTTCTGCTTCAGGTAATACGGAAGATGAATTGGTCAGTTTTGAAGGTTCTCATTATGCAGATCCGATCCTGACATGGCTAGACCCACCTGCTCTCACTGATATAGAATTCCTGAATTCATCAAGTTTGGGTGAAACCTATTCCAATAATGTCTTTGTCGGTGATAATAACAATGGAAATCTGTATTATTTTGAATTGAACCCTGAGAGAAATGGATTCATTCTTGACAGCATTCCTGATTTAGTAGTAGACAATGAAGAAGAACAATCTTCCACGGTTTTTGGTACGGGCTTTGGCAGCATAACAGATCTAGTAACGGGACCAGGTGATGGATTCTTGTATATTCTATCCTATGATAATGGAATCATATACAGGATCACACCTGCATAAGATATCTATAGTTACTATTTGGATTTAGAATTGATTCAGTTTATCAGCAAAGACATTCTTATAACCTTCTATACTAATCTTCATTTTGTTTTTTTGAATGTGGCTTAAAAAGGAAAATTCTTATACTAGAGATTTAAACAGTATTATACTGCTTTGTCGAATAACTTGATCTGTTTGCCTTAGATTTGACAATCTATTTCCCTGATTGACTGGCCTTATTATATAAAAATGCGAAATCTCATTTAGTTATCAAAAACCTGACGATTTCATTTCTTTATAATATGATGTAATCTTTGGTTAATGGTTTAGAATATAACACTGGGATTAAGTTTTAAATCTAATCACATAAAAGATTGTTTTTCTATTACATACACAAGTAATTTAGCAGTTATACTCATATGCATAAGTTGTAGATAGATTTTTAGCTAGTTTATGGCTATTAGTAATTATGTAGTTGAAATCAGATGCTCTAGACAAGGCCTTCAAGAATGAAGGTGATGTACGTGTAAGGGAAAGGTTATCGCTAATATTTAGAACATTATCCGGCAAACAGTATGTTGAACCTGTAGCTTTGGAATTACATAAATCAAGAGCGCGGGCCTACAAATGGTCCAAAGGATACAATGATGAAGGACTAGTAAACCTAATTTACAAACCAAGAAACGGAAGACCGTCATTTGCAGGTGAATTGGAAATTGTAAAAATAAAGCACAAACTATCCTCCAGCAACACAGGATGGGATACCAAATAGGTAATGGCCTTGTTCAAAAGAAAACAGGGACAAAATACCATGAAGACCATATCCGCCATAGATTGTTTTACCAGTGGGGATTTTCACTCAAAGTGCCTGAGAAGAAATTTGTTAAACGGGTGTCTGATAAGGATTAAAAATTTCAAAAAAGGGTAAAAAATGTGCTTGAAAGCCTTGAAAATGGCTGGAATTGGCTTGTAGAGGATGAATCGATCTTTATTCATGACATTATCATGACAAAAAGAAGAAAATGGATTATCAGAGAAAAAAGACCCATGGTAACAGTCACAGGATAATGAGAAAACAATTGTGTATGGAGCACTATCTGGAGAGGTAAACATCTATTCAGACAGGATGACAAATTTGATACCAAGTCTTTAATTACATATATGGAAAAAGTAAAAAAGAAATTTTTAGAATTTTAGAATTTTTATACAGAGCAACTCAAATCAGACCAGAGATGGTGGCGGAGTACTTCCAACAGAATTTAGAAACGACAAATATAGAGTATTTCCTGTGGGTTCAGTGTTTCTCGATTCTGTTAAAAAATGTTGGAGATAGTGTTAAGGTAACATACTGTCAAACTACTATTCTAGTTTCTCACAGGTTAAACAGGCGATATCCAACTACTATAGTATGAGAAGGTTTGACCTGGACGTCAAATAGTATCTGGTTAGATCCATGAACTAATTTATGCTAGTATATTCTTCAAAACAAATACGAATTGTAAATCTCGATCTTTTAACTTCTATTAAAATAGAATTCTCAATAATATTGAAAACTTCCATTTTATTAATAAAGTGAGTGGAAATACTATACAGTATTAATTCTAAAAGTTATTTTGCCTATTGTAGGGGATTATTAGTATGTCCTACAATTCTATCCCCTTTGGCTATTGAACAACATATACATTTTTGTTTGATACACGTACTAGACTGATTGTGTTCACATATGGTACACTTACATATCACCTCGTTTCTTTGACCGGTTACATTCCTCTTATTTTTTGTAACGCAGATCCAATAAATAATAAGAATAATGCCTGTTAGCGCTATAATAAACGAAGGTACTATTACTCGTAGAGTCAATAACAATATACCAAACCCTATTGTCACGACACCAGCAATTAGTGGCCAGACAATTATTCCGCTACCTTTGTTACTCTTGTTCTTATCATTCTTATCTTTTGAATCATTATTAACTTCGCTCAATGTACTTCATCAGCGATATTTAAAATGTCATTTTGATCTATAGTTTTCTTTTTTTTCTTACGAATCTTTCTCACCTGTTCAAGTATCTCCAATAATTTATCTTCAGACACTTTAGAAATTTTTGAATCACATTCGATTCCCTCAGCATCTAATACCTGTTCTGTAATTTCAATAATTTCATTTTTGTTCTGTTTTTCTTCCACTGAAAGCAAATTTAAACTCAGAAACCTTATGTAAGCGAATTCGCTCATACTATATTATAGTTAAACCTAGTTTATAATACATATCGTAAAATTTTAAAATCACGAGTTGAAGGCTTTTTATTTTCATATTACAAGTCTTTAATCAATATATACTTTGATTTCCAATAAAAGTTAACTGACCTCTGACTATGAAAAATAAATGTAAATATACTAATTATCTTTTTTAAAATAAGCATTACTTTGTTCATAATTGATAAGAATTTATAACACAAACTTGATTACTGGTTACTATTATAGAAGGTTTGACTGTCGTTATTTATATTATTATTAACCCTCCTATTTAGTCGTCAATATTATAATAATCCCGATACTAATCGTGCCTATGAGGATAAATGCTAATATAGATACTCTAAATAAGACATTAAAAGACTAAAAATATCTTTCAGGAGGTAATTGATGAAAATAAAAATTGAATTGATACAAAGTTGGGAAAAATTACTCATCCACAAACAATTAAAGTAACTTTATCCTAGTTTACATAGAGTAATGAGTCTTTCTGATAGGATTGTTAATATAATAAAGCAAAAGGTCAATAAAATAATAGAAAAAAATGATGATCCCCGAGAAGCCCTGGATTATTCGTCCGTAAAACAGACCGAAATGATGCAGAGATTAAGAAGGGATGTTATAGAAATAACAGCGTCAAAAAAACGTCTTGAAATGCAAAAATCAAGAATGCAAGATAATATAAAAAGGTTGGATGATCAAGCAATTTCTGCTGTAAAGTCCGGTAGGGATGATCTAGCAAGGTTAGCATTAGAACGGAAAAATGCAAATTTATCTCAATTAAAGGACTTGGATAACCAGATTTTGGAAATTCAGAATGAACAAATGAAATTACAAGAGGCGGAAAGTCGATTATCAGCAAAAATAGAGTCATTCAAATCAAAAAAAGAAATAATAAAAGCAAAATACTCAGCTGCCGAAGCACAGGTAAGGGTAAAAGAAAATCTTACAGGAATATCCGAAGAAATGTCTGATATAGGTGTAGCTATTAGCCGGGCTGAGGAAAAGACAGAGGAATTAAAATCAAAATCCATGGCAATAGACGAATTGATTGATTCTGGGACGTTGATAGATCATACAAATAGTAAGGATCAGATTGAAATGGAATTAGAAAAATCCGAATCAAAGGAGAAAGTGGAATCGGAACTAGCTCGATTAAAGTCTAGTTTAAGTTAAAAACCACTACACAAACGATAATAGAAAGTTGAATATTATGAACAACAAACCTGATGAACAAATAAAAACAATACGGGTATTGGGCAGTGGCCAGTTTAAAATAGATCTCAATACTGTAAAAGAAATCAATCAAATAGATAATGAGATTGTTGCGCTCCTTCAGAATAACGAAAATAGTGATATTGTAAGAAAAGAATTTGACGAGAAAATAAGAAAAATTTATGACAAAATAAATGAAAAATGTACAGTAATGGAGACGACGGAAATTATAGCATCGGATATAATTCTACCAGGATCAGATATCGATTTAAAAAAGGCAAGAGAATTATTTAAGGGTGCAGGTATTATCGGTGATTCATATTAAACGCATTTGTTTTCAACACTAAATAGTTAAAAATACATACAAATACTTCAAATCGCAATGATAACTTGAGCGTTTTTAAGTATTCGATAGGAGATTTGATAAAACCCCAAACCAATTCCATAATGCTTTAATTGGAATATTTATTTTTAATAAGGAAAGTATTAATTATATTCGAAATTCTCGGTCCTACCTCAAATATGATACACGTTTTCCCTACCAGATCTCTGGTAAGTCTGTTGAGGACCACCCAATATAAGCAGGCGAATGTACATTGCATCAACAACAACAAATAGGTAGACCATGATTAAACTCGTCGACTTTATTCTCTAATAGAGAAGGATCTTAAATTCATCTCTCCCTATCTTTCACAGGTCTAAGATGGTATTGTTTTTATATGAATAGCGAAAGAATTTACTTGTTATTTTTTAGGGACTATCTGTTGCTTTTATAATATAAAACTGCTTTGCCTAGGGTCCAATTGAGAATAATCTTTAGTATCTTTTTTTACTTATAACCATATTTTGAACTTTATTACCCGTTAAATCCTGCTAAAATCAAATAGAGATATTGTTTAATTGAAAATAGGAAGGTTTCAGACGTTCTCCTGAGATTTTATCTAAAAAAATACACAATCCTAAAATGACCCCACATACTATGAGGGTCTCTTTCTGATGATCACAATGGATATAGAGTTTTTTATTCTAAAAGTCTTATCACCCATGCAAAAAAGTCATTACATGTTCTGATTTTTTTCAAATTCTAGAAAAAGATCAGTTTCCTCTAAATTAAAATGGAATATCCTTAATGGGAAACCATTTTGAAAAGTCATTTTCAATAGGTACCGAATATTTCAATATAGAGAGTATTTTCATTTCTTTAGACATGTCCTTATTTTTCCTCAAATTAGGAATAAATGGGTAAAAGTTATTCGTTTTGTAATTATAAATAATATATAAATCAATCATGTTGATATCTGGTTGGATATTCTTTGATTTATCAGAACTAGAGTCCAAATATTCATCAGAAGTAACGGTACTCTCAAACCATTCATCATTGTTTTTCAACAATTCAAACTTAAATATCACAGATAGAATTTGTAAAGTAAAACCATTTTCTTCGATAATATCACCTAGCGAAGATATTGCAGCAGCAATATTTGTTATACTATTATATTTTACATTCAGATCATGCCCTATTATTATGAACCATAAATAACCAAATGCATCCTTAAAGATTTTGTAATTGAAATTGAATTCCTCCTTAGATACATTTAGCAAATTTTCACAATCTCTTATGGTATTTCTGAAATGACTTCCATGAATTATCTTGATACAAAGTGACCCTGTATTAGCAAATTTTATGTTTAACTTTTCTTCCAGTAACAAACTAGCAGATGTCATAGCAAATATCGCTTCAGAATCATCCATTCTCAAAGTCTCAGATTCTTTTTTATCCAGTAACTTTTTAAAAAATCTCAATACATAGATCTCTCCATATTTAGCAATCTTTCAATTCGTTTCTCAATTGGAGGATGGGTGGCAAAAAGGTTGGCGAGACTCTTTCCAGAAAATGCGGGCACGATGAAGAATGCATTATATCCTTCGACATGTCGTAAATCTTTTGTTGGTACTTTATTCATAGATCCGCTTATTTTCATCAATGCATTGGCCAGTTTGGCAGGCTTACCGGTCATTTGAGCGGATCCTCTGTCTGCAGAGAATTCTCTATATCTTGAGATAGCCCTAATAATTAGGAAACTTATTATCCAAGTCAAAAAAGCCACTAATATTATAATTAAGAACGCGGCGCCGTTATTTCGATCCCTGCCCATATTAAATAATCCTCCCAAATAACCAAATTGCATTACCTGCCATGCGATTGTAGAAAACAAGCTAGCTAAAGTAATAACCATTACATCACGGTTCTTTATATGCGTTAATTCATGAGCTAAAACTCCCTCCAATTCATCATAATCCAATATATCCAACAGACTAGTGGTAACAGCTACGACCGAACTACGTTGTCCTTTTCCTGTGGCAAATGCATTTGGAACTCTGCTATTCATTACAGCGATTTTAGGTTTGTGCATACCATTTGTAGAAACTATTCGTTCTATTATTTCATGCAAAATTGGGTACTGATCCTTCGTAACAATTTTTGCGCCAGTACTCCAAAGAACTATTTTGTCAGAGAAAAACCATTGACCCAAAATAAAAGCACCAGATATAATGACAATTGGAAAAAAGCCTAATCCTAAGTAATATAAAATTGTAATAAAACCCAGATACAAAATTGTCAGGATTGCAAAGCAGATTATAATCCTTGTAGTTAGCCCTGTATCTGTTTTTTGCCAAGAATATTCCATATAATACTAAATGGTGAATTTCCTTATTTATGTCATTTTAATCCCAATTGAATCGATCTTTTTGAATATTAGTAAGGAAAAAGAGCGTACCATTTGCATGTTCAGGTAGACAATAAAAAATTCGGTATGATCTATACATATATTATTGATGATTCTCTTTCCCACTCTACATTCAATCATCGGCTCTGTTCACTTAAGCGTATAATTCCGCTATTTTGACTAAAAAAGACCATTGAAATGTTTTGATAAGAGTTTAGTAGTATTTTATGCAAATTCAGAAATTTTTTCACACGCGATTCATCAGGTAATCTAAAAATAAGTTGTGAAACTCATTAACCAAATGGCTAAATTAACAGATCCGGAAAAAATCAGGTTCAAATCCAATAGTTCTCATAAGGTGAAATAGGCTGTATTATTAACTACTAGATCGCATAAATCGAATGATAAATATCATGCTGAGGATGATACAAATCTAAAAGACAGTAATTAAACTAGACTAATACCAGTTTTTACCATGTAATGCCACTTTAGGCTTTTTTATATTTAAATTTTATGCTATTGATATAAGCAGTATATTTACAATCATGATCCGGATTCTGCAAATTCATATCTGGAAAAATGGTGTAACTGTCTTAAGTCTCATTCTTACGGACAAGACCATTTAGCAATAATAAAGTAGGAATCATTACTACGGGCATTATTATTGAGAGTTTGATGCTATAAAACGCTACCGGGATGGATATGGTGTAAAGAGTTGGAATTACAAAAAATATATTGCGGATACTTTTAAATTCTCTTTTTCTATCGTCAACCCTCAATGATTTCTTTTGCATATACTTCCATAAGAAAATTAAGATTAGGTCAGTAAGAATCATAAGTAATGAGAGAAAAACAACTGCTGGGGCACTTTCGTACTGTACCTGTGCCAGAGTAAATACAGGTGTTACTAGTATAAGCAGGAAAAACACCAATGAAGTCAATATTATTATGTCATCAGGTTCTGTGAGATGATCAAGTATCTTCATATATAATATCCAGAATACAAAAATTACAAAAAAACTAGAGACCATGCCAAAAAGATTATCAAAAAAACTGTCAAGTTCGATTGGATCCGCTTGACCATTTATTAACGAAGGCGGAATAAGATTATATGCAAGTATCGTCAAAGCGACCAAAAGAACAGAATCACTAAGGCCTTTTAATCTTTCTACTGACAGGAATCCCTTCAATAAAGTAAAGTAAACGCTATTCTAATAATAGTATTACAATGGAAACTATAAGGTTAGCAGATATCAAATCAATATTTATTACTAAAAAATCGAAAGCCCTAGAATCAATAAAGCAGTATCGCTTCATTTTCTTAAGAATGAAGCAAAAACCTTTCTACACAATATATATCCAGATTGATACAAACTTTTGACTAAAATTTTTTCTAAACTGATGTTAAGTAACAAAAGATTCTGGCATACAGGACAAGATAATTGTATTGCATTTGGTATTGATATTTAAAGTTAATGTTCCAATCACTAAAATGCTTTTTTTGATATTTTGATGAGATTGTATTTAGCATCAATCATTTCAGTCATATATGATAAAGATACCGATCAAGTACTTGAAAACAAATGTCTTGGACCAGTGAAGAGAAATTAGTAGAAGGTGCAAAGTACAAACAATAGGTTTTCGGTGGAAAGTTTATCCTAGCTTTGGGGCAGTCCCAAGAATCCTCCTTATGCTTTCGACCCACGTCTTTTGGTTTGCTTCCTCTTCCACTCCCAGCAACCTGTTAATTATAAGTCCGTTGTAAACTGCAATTAAACCCATAACAATGCAATCAATCTCGCCATCTTCCAGAATAGTTATTGCCCGGTCATTCTCGATATAGTTTAGGATATGTTCTTTCATAACCTCAGTAACTTTCTTACGCTGAGAAAATAGTATTGATCTTAACTTTTCATTTCGTGTGGATTTTGACAAAATTTCTAAAAAAATTATGTAACTATTTTCAACATGACTAAATTACTGTAATATCCTTTAGTTCCGAAAATTAATTTTTGATCCCTTGCATCATTTACTTCATGATTGGTAACGAACAATGAAAATAACCGATTTCTTAGTTCAATCAAGTTCTTTTCGCAGAGTGCATAAAAAAGATCCTCTTTACTCTTAAAGTAGATATATAGTGTTCCTTTGCTCACATTCGACTCAAGAGCTATGTCGTCCATTCTTGTTTTATCAAACCCTTTTTTAGAAAAAGAGATCAAGGCAGCTGCTATGATCCGATCTCGAATTTCTAACTTGTGTTGTAAACTAACCTTTGCACACATTATTCAACAATCACTTCATCAGATTTTGAATTTTTTGCATTGAAACCATCGATTATTTCATAAATCCTGGCAGACAAAATCCCGAGAATAGCACCAATAAAAAGGGTTATTGGTAATACCACAGGTAAAGAATTGACAAAACCGGGAATTATGTCAACAATTGTTACAAATCCTGTCTGTTCCAAATCCATAGGTATCAGGTAATTTGAAAGCGTCAGAGGAAGAAGAGGATATCCGATTATATAAAATAGCGAACCAGACACACCACCAGCGATTACAAACTTGAGTTTATGGCTTATTGTTCTTTTGTTTAATGGTAACTTGTCATAAATCATCAAGTCAACCAAGACAAACGGAACAATCGCTAAAAGGTAAAAAGGGAGTAAATTAGAGAGCGCTGGGGATGGCAGTATATTAGTAAACGCTGTTAATATGATGACTCCTGCTACTATAGCGCTAGCGATCCCGAACGTGTGTGTTTTCTTCAAAACTAAAAGGAACAATCCTGAATTTATCAGAGGTAAGAATATCAACGCTATTAATGATGCTGTTATTGGGTTCAGATTAAAGTTAAATAATTCACCATCAGATATTGGCAAAACAAACATGTAAACATAGGATATCAAATTTAGCCATAACGCTACTAGGGCAGGAACAATGAAAATCCTCCCAAGTTGATAAAAGGTACCGGCATTGACAAATGAATTTAATCGAACGAGTCCCATTGCTACAGCTGAACTATTAATTAACATACCTGTAATCAACATAAGATGTGTCGGACTCAGAAACCCATCTACTCCGAAGGTTTCGTGCCAAATAAAATCACTTGGGCCAGATATAATTGATAATACGGATCCTATAATAAGTAATTTGAATGCTAGAGTTAAACCACTCTTCTTTAGTTCTTTATATTTTAGCATAAGGGAGATCCCAATGATAGAACAAAGTGTCAAAATCCCTATTCCAGTATAAAGTAGGGTATGAGAAGGTGTAAAAAATGATTCAGGAGTTAGTAGTAGATGTGATGTTACATCCCAATTACCGGCACTTATTTGCATTAAGGAACCAATGGATGCACACATCAACACAATCATGGAATACTTAAAAGCATTGGTAGATGGAGAAAGGATCCGTTCCATACATTAACTAGCAACCAAGATCATATAAATATTACTGACTGGTCAGTCAATAAAAATATATTGAAACCGTAGCATCCGTCTGATCCACCCCTGGATCATAAGATACGGAAGGTTTGTCTTTTGAAATCAAATAAAATAAATGATAAGGAACCCATTAGACTAGTATCTGAAAATAGAAATTTTGGACCACCGAGTGACCAAAGGAAGAAAAATTAAGAATCATAATAATAAACTATGAACCAATTTAATATGAGATAAAGAGGTTGTCTATCATGAATCCATTAATAGTGACTAGATTTCATAATCTCTCTTAAAAGAAGGGATATACTCTATGATGTTATCATATTTTCTTACAAAGTCATTTCCTTTGGGAGTTGCTATGAATCTTTGTTTTTTTTCATCAAACAATAATAAATTCAAACGTATCAAGTCTACCAGATATTCATTCAGTCTTTTGTACGAACTATAATAACTAAGTTTATTTTTGGTCTGATATTTACCTATACAACTCTTTACAATTAAGTAGAAAATTTGACACTTGTCCCGATACTTTGTTTTACCCTTTTCTCTTCCCTTTATTAACAAACCGATTTCAATGAGTCTAGATGTCTAGTTAGATTAAATACAGGATAAAAAAAAATGTACTTTTTAGTCAAATAATAATCGTTGCTTATCAATGTACGAAAAGTATTATCAGATGTCTTTGATTGGATTTATGATCCAAATAATAACTTTAAAAATAGGTTATAGATATCTCCTTTTCCCCCCTCCTTGTCCTTACATATATTGCTTTACAAGGTTTTGATTACCTATTTTGAGCATAACTTATCTATGCTCAAATATAATCAGGTTCAATCGAGTGCCGGACTGATGAGGGTTGACTATCCATTTTCATTTATTAAGATCATAAATTATGGATTTGAATCATTGTAGAAATGAAAAAATTTAAAAATTATTTACCAATCTAAGGTATTATTTTGAGAAAAGAACTAGAAACCAATAGTTGCTGCTATCATATCACTTTTTTCTGACTTTTGATTTCTTATCCTTTACCAGCCAATATGTAACCAATATTATTCCAAAGATTGGAAAAGAAGAAATGAAAACATAGGGGAATACAGCTAAAAAGGTGGAGGGTTCAAAGATATTCATACTGATATAGTAAAAGATCATATATTTAATTCATATTTTGGCACAGAGATGATTACTACTTTGTTTACTTCACGATATTTCCAGTGCCATCAAGTTGGCATCTTCCCCATCTCTATAATAGGATTTTAGTACCGATTTGATTTGAAATCCTAGTTTATGATATAAAGAAATAGCTGGACCGTTACTAGTACGAACTTCTAAATATATCTCATCACCTTTTCTAGTTGATATCCCGTTTATTCCCTCCATCATCAATGCCTCACCGATCTTTTTTCCTCTGTGCTCTTGCAACAATGCTACTGATACAACATGTCCCTTCTTCACGAAACCGAGTTTCCTAAAATTTGAAAAGCCAAACTCTAATTTGCACATTATGTAGCCTACCACAATATTATCTATTTCAGCTATGATGAACGCTTCGGGAATTTCGCGCAAAAGAGACTCAAAAAAATACTCGGTATAATGTTCCGGAAGAGTCTTCAAATTTATGCTGATCACTGAATTTAAATCCTCGTAAGCACATCTTCGGATTACATAACCGTTAACTCTCCTTAATGCTAGTTGCAAACAATATATGATATTTAAGACAAATTATTTAACTTTACCAAATATTTTTTTGTCAATACTCCAAAGTGATAATGGTAGTTGAGCTGATGGTTTAAATTGGATACTTAGAATAGAAAATTTAAAATTAATGTATTCAGAGGATAGGACAGCGATATTAATAACGTATCCAAACCAATTTGCCCTATCCGAGGCCAAGGGCCTTGCTGAATCCATCGGTTATTCCATCCTAGAAGTGATTAGTCAGAAAAACATTACCCGTTCAAGATTTGGTGTCGGAAAGGGTAAGGCAGAAGAAATCAAAGAAAGAGTTGTGGCATTAAAACCTGATGTAGTCATATTTGATGAAATTCTAAAACCTAGTCAACAATACAATCTCGCAAGATTATGCAAGATAGACATTGTGGATAGGGAAAAATTGATACTAGAAATTTTTCTAAATAGAGCGGTAACGAATGAATCAAAGATTCAAGTAAAGTTAGCACAACTAAAATATGACATCGTCAGAGTAAAAGAAAAGGCAAGACTTGCAAAGCTAGGGGAGCAGCCTGGATTTTACGGTTTGGGAAAATATGATGCAGACGTGCACATTTTGGACATTAAGAAAAGAACCGCTTTATTGAAGAAAAAACTACAAGCAGAAGAGAGAAAAAGAGCTCTTCACAGGATTCAAAGACTCTCAGGCAATGTTCCATTGATATCGTTAACAGGTTATACTTCGGCTGGCAAAACATCATTGTTTAACATATTAACGAACGAGAATAAGGAGACTAGTACGAAACTATTTACAACATTGACGACCTTTACTCGATCTTCGCTGATTGAAGGGAGGAAAGTCCTCGTATCAGATACCATAGGGTTCATCAGTAATTTACCGCCATATATGATCGAAGCATTCAAGTCTACTCTGTCTGAACTAAATTACGCTAATGTGATTTTATTGATAATTGATTTTACTGATGATGTTCCCATTATAAGGAAAAAATTGATGAGTTCCCTCGAAATTTTATCAAAGTTACAAATTCCATTTCAAAAATGTATACTAGTATTAAACAAGATAGACATGGTAAAAAACAATGAAATCAAAGACAAGATGAAAGATCTAAATGTGAATGAAAACATAGATCAAATTATCCCAATTTCTGCTCAACTAGGTTACAACCTTCCAAAGTTAAAGAAGATGATTTCTATGCAGTTCGCAAATTAGCCTTTAACACTATGCAATCTCCTCCTATCTATCAGTTCATAAGTTGTAAAATCCATGATTAATTTGCCTATTTAATCGAAAGAATTAAAAAATAACGGTATTTATAAAAAAAGAACTTGAATACTGAAATTTTATCATTCGAATTCGAGTGGTATCTGCGAGATTATTTTTTTCGAATAAACAATAAGAATGATGAAGACTTTAAGAGCATATTTAATAATAATGAAATCTGCCTTTTCATGAAACAAAACTACCTCAAATATAAAAACTGGAACATGGAAGAAATAAGCAAATTATTTAATATAGTTATATCTAATCTCCATGATAGGAATGTTTTAATCGTCAAGAAAGATACTGGATCAGTCATTTTAGAATCAAGGTTTGTAAGGAAGCAATGCGCAAATTGCTATTACATTAATTACCTCTCCTCATCAGAATCACTGAATTGTCACAGGTGTAAATCAAATAACCTGAAGGATTTTCCATCTAAAAAATAGGTCTATATAGACATAGTAAAGATTCAATGCATAGTAGATTAATTAGTAGGGAGTTATTGAAATTAAATGAGACTAACAAGGGTTATATAAAATGGAGTTATCTAATCGATTTCAAGGGTTGGAGTTGCTTGGAAGCAGAGGATTGGAATGGGTATATCTCGAACAACCGACCAGGGAAAAAATGGACCTGGTTTCCAACAAGTTTTCACTCCATGAATTAAACATCGAAGATTGTTTGTCCAAAAATCAATTGCCCAAAATAGATAGGTACGAGGATCATGTATTTATAATATTACAATTTCCAACGACCCAAAAGGAAAAGACTTCCCCTAGATTTAGCCAACTTTCGCTCTTCATTGGAAAAGACTTTTTAATATCCATTCATCACGGGGACTTGAAACCACTCTCTGAGCTATTTCAGGCTTGTAAAAGAGATAATGGAAAGAACAAACAAAACATAATGGGAAATTCTCCAGGATACCTTTTGCATTCAATACTAGACGCTTTAGTAGATGATCTACTTCATATATTAATGAAAGTAATAGGCAACCTGGATGATATTGAGGATGCAGTTTTTGATGATAAAATTGCAATTGCAAAAGAAATCTCCCTGTTGAGAAGAGAAATAACCACTCTTAGGCGAATAGTAGTCCCTCTAAAACGAATTATGTTGGAAATCATTTCAAGAGATGTAAGAAAATTCTCTACAGACCTGGAAGGAGAAGACCTTATTTCTTATTTTAATGATATCAATGATCATGTTTCCAAAGTACTTGAAGCACTAGATGAGTCAAAGGAAACCATCGAGATATACAAAGATACAGATCACATGCTTAGCAGTGAGAAAACTAACAAGATATTGAGTTTCTTGACAATCCTATTTACATTGTCAATTCCAGTTACAGTAGTCGGAACCTTTTACGGAATGAACATCAATATCCCAGGAAGCACGAACAATAGTTTCAGTTTAATAGATTTTATGCCCTTAATCGTTACTTTAGGTTTTTCAGTTGGATCGGTAATCATAATGCTATACTATTTTAGAAGGCTGGGATGGTTAAATAATCTTACAAAGTAATAAATAATCAAGACATATGCGTCCTTGGTCTTTTAGTGACAGGTCCGGTTAGAAATGTAACATAAAAATTTTCAATATATTTTTATAATACATTAATACTTTTTTATCCAATGAAAAATAAAACAATCATTGTTGCAGTTTTTACTTTTGCAGCAATACTAGTGAGTTTTAGCTTTGGTAATGCATTTGCACAAAATACAACCGACATGTATCCTAACGACACCGAAACAATCCAAGAATTTGAAGGGATAGAAGGAAATAATACTGCAATTTTTGAAAATGATACAACCATCAGCAACCCAGCAAATAACTTAGAAGATAGTTTTTCAATCAACGAAAATGAAAGTAACTGATCATCATATTTTTTGATATGAATATCACTTTTTCCTGATATCCTACAGATCAGAGTTCTTTGTCCTTTGCCCATATAGAAACGGCATCTCGAATTTTTTCAGACACTCTATTCAATTTATTTAATATTTGAGACTGATCATCTGAGCCTAGTGCACTAGCGATCATTTCATAACTCCATATTGTTTGTGTATGAACTGGTTCATTCTTTTCAGAGCCTGGTTTAGCTTCAAACATCTTTCTAAATGCCACATGTGAAAAATTTTGACCAGGAGATGCACCATGAAAATGTAGAACATTAGGTTTAATTGAAACAATTTCTCCGACTTTAAGCGATCTTATGCTTAGATTCTCAAAAGTAAAGTCCACCAATGACTTAGATTTGTTATTATCAATTTCACCTATCACTCCATTCCCATACAGAGGAACTAAGAATTGCTCAGTTTCATGGTAATGAATAGTAGTCAATGCACCCCTAGCGAATTCTACAAAATAAACTTCCTGATCATTACTATTAGATTCGTTATAAATTTCTCTGATTATTACCTCACCGTCAAAATAATAAGGATTAACTTTTTTTTCATTTGAGTAGTAAAGATTTTGTCTATTCACATTCATTGTTAAGAAATCCAGAATTTATTCTAACTGGTTTACATACTCTGTTGGATTTCAACATCTACAACCAAGATAGGTGATCACAGGGGTTGCTTGGTGGTATCTTGGCAAGTAATACATCGTAATATTATTTACGAAATTCAATGCATGGTCAATACAAATTGAAATAGGATGGAGTAGGTAATTAATCACTACGTCAATGAAAAATATTCGAGGATATGGGATTGATTCGTTGAATGAACTAACGAACGAAAGATTTAGTTATGTTAAATACAGTATTTATCTCATAATTAAATTCAATCTGCCTAATAGTGTTTACCAGAAATTTCCTTTATCAGAACAAGTCAATTCCGCCCCACAGTTTAGGCATTTAAGATGACATACTGTAATTTCTCCCATTGTTGAACCACACCTAATACACTCTATTTTTGTCTTTTTCTGGTCAGGTTTTGTGGCGTCTATTTCTCGACCCAATTTGCTATGCTATATTAAAATGACCAACTTGATTAATATTTTTGTGTCAACTTCACGTTCTTCCACAAGAATAGTCAAACTTTTTTAGAACTAAAATTTTATTTTGAATTATAGAATAATTGTGCGGAACTCAAGAATATTATTCTTGTTAAAAGGTGACCTTGGATTCGTTATTTATCCCAATCGAGAGATAAACAAGAATAAGAAACACGATCTAAAATCCCAAACAAATTAGAGAAAGTTTGTATTAGAAATTTTAGATTAATTGCTTATGTGGATGTCGTTCATACAGAATTATTTTAAACTTATGCGGTAGCTACAATCCGTACACACGTCAACTGATAACAAAACAACATTTGGTTGATCAAAGTAATACTTTACCTTTTTTTCTATTATTTTGTTACAGTGATCACACTTGATATTACGAAAAAATTGATCGATTTCTGTCGTCACGGTATAAGTAAGCTAGTCATAATACTTGAGCTTTTAGATGTTCAGAGTGCTTTTCGACATAGCAAACCCACGGCATATTTAGAGCCTATCCCAAAATTCGATAGGATTATAGCTTGTTGATTTTCTTACTATGGTATGACCTGTATCCTTCAGGAGAGTAATAAAGAACTTCCCGTCATACTTAAGATTCCTGATGAATTATGGGATGAGATTAA
>JBGTFK010000206.1:0-3574 GCA_041747305.1 Candidatus Nitrosocosmicus sp. | reverse complement strand
TTAATCTCATCCCATAATTCATCAGGAATCTTAAGTATGACGGGAAGTTCTTTATTACTCTCCTGAAGGATACAGGTCATACCATAGTAAGAAAATCAACAAGCTATAATCCTATCGAATTTTGGGATAGGCTCTTAGTTTTTCCAAGACCTCATAAACAACTAATGTATGAGTCCCATAATCTGATTCTGATACAATATTGGATGCATCTTCTACTCCCATTAATATGATATCATATTCGACGGGAATATAGTAACACCTCTTTTAATTTATTCACAATACTTTAATAACTTCGCTAAAATTGCAGAATCTTATTTTCAAGAAATCAATTATTCTTTTTTTCATATGTTTAAGATATCTTCTCGGACAAATTCAGCAGAAAAGATCCATCCCATGAAATAATGGCTAAAGTATTTATCATTAAATATATAAAAATAATGGAAGAGCCCTCTTTTGGAGCGCGGGGAGTCGGATTCGAATCTATATCTTTCGGACGGGGGTTCTCAGCATTCGGTTATGACTATCGAATTTCAAATTCCACGAACATTACATTGTCAGTTTTTCCAGGTGATTTAGGGCGAACAATGACGACTTTGGTGCATATCAGGGAAAATAATGATTAGAACCATATTATATACTATGACAGCGTTAAAATATTATGTGCGGACGTATTAATTCTGTAAAGACTGTAAGTCATAGTGATGATTTGAGAGTGTACTAGTAATTAAAAATAATGAGAAAAGGGACGGGCCCTTTGATGACTCTGAACTTTTTCTATCAAATTTTCTAAACAATCTAGAAGGCAATACATTTACTAAAGTAATTCATGGCTCAGAAGACGCAGATAAATCAATTATAGAATTTGTTAATAGGACTAGAGAAAAGATTGATTCTTGTGTTAATTCTACTGCCCCTTCAGTGTTTATAGAGATAAAAGCGATTAAAAACGCCAGAATTGCTGCATTCAAAAACAGAGGCGTGAAACTCAGATATGTGATTGAGATAACCGCAGACAACTTAGAGTATTGTAAGGAGATGCTTGAATTCTCTGAAATTAGACATTTAGAAGGAATGAAAGGAAACTTTGAGGTAGCAGATCAAAAAGAATACGTGGCTGTAGCAACTCTTCAAAAAGCACAACCTATACCTCAACTTATATTTAGTAATGTGCCTGAGATTGTAGAACGCCAACAGTTTGTTTTTGATACTTTTTGGGAAAAGGGTATACCTTCCGAAGAAAGGATTAGAGAAATAGAAAAAAGAATCAAAACATCCGTTACCACTGTTTTTAATGAATATGAGAACGCAGAGAAAAAAGAATTTGAGATGATTCGAGAAGCCAACAAGGAAATACAAATAATTTATTCTACTGCTCGTGCATTTCATCTTCAAGAGAAAAGTGGCACGCTTGAACTTTTAAAGGAAATGTCTGATCAAAAAGAAAATCTAAAGATTAGTATTCTTGTGCCAATGGACCATTCAGTTAAAAAATCATTATCTCTTGGACTTTTAACTGACGCTTTTAACAACAAAATCCAAATTCAAGAGATTGCACCAAGCATTGACATTAAAATAAAATCATTAGTGGCAGATAGAAAAGAATGTCTTATCATGGAAATAAAGGATTTAGAAGAGGAAAAAATACACCCACCTATAGGTTTCTCTATCTATTCTAATAGTAATCCAACAGTGTTATCATATTCTTCCATATTTGAAATGATATGTAATCAAAGTATTCTTGCTCAAGAACTAATGCATGAAGGAGAAGTTAAAGACGACTTTATAAATACTGCAGCGCATGAATTGAGAACTCCTATACAGGCCATTACTGGTTATACTGAAATGAATGATAAATTATTTGACGATTACTTGAGCAATAGGCAAATTATGACAAAAGAAGAACTAGAACGAATCATGATAAAACTTTATGAGCACCATGAAAGTATTTCTAGAAATGCCTCAAGATTAAATATTTTAACAAATAATCTTTTAGATGTCGCAAGATTGGAGTCAAATAATAATGGTGACGTTATACTACATAAAGAGAAAGTAGATTTAGTTAAAGAGATAAACCATCTTATCGAGACTGACTTTAGTCATAAAGTCCGAGAAAAGGGCATCAAAATGAATTTTATAAATAATAGTCTAAGAGAGCATTGTTGGGTTTATTCCGATAAATTGAGATTAAATCAGATTCTAGGCAATTTAATCGATAATGCTGTGAAATTTACTAAAAAAGACGATAGTATTCATATCATGATCCAAAATAGGGATGATTTTGAATTAAATTTAGATGAAACAAAAGTAGATGAAACAAACCCTGTTACTAAAAATAGTGGAAGTAAACCAGATGACTTGATAACAGGAAAAAGGAATAGCGAAAAAGAAGGAAAAAAAATCGAAAGAGAAGAAGAGATGATATATTTTGGTATATCTGACACTGGTAAAGGAATATCGTCAAAAATTCTACCAAAGTTATTTGAAAAATATACAACAGATTCTGATTTTGGAACAGGTCTTGGACTTTTTATTACCAGAAAATTAGTCGAGGCTCATGGTGGTAGAATTTGGGCCTTTAACAACAATGATGGAATTGGCTCTACATTTATGTTTAGTTTACCTAGATGAACAGATAAGGTCAAAATTAGCCTGTAGGTCCTTAAAATTTTGTCCTTATATTACTATGAGATAGTCCTGAAAAAAGTGATATATTAATCAAAAAATCAATGTTAGTGTATGTACCTATTTGGGTTGTTGAAATTCAGTCAAAATCAATAACTTATAGAAAAAGAGCAATGGCTTCATCTAAAACCATTTTAGTGGATGAGATGTCCCTATGTCCAAAAGATTTTTCAACAATAAAGATCTGGGGAAAGAAAAAGAGTGTACATGCAGCTTGTGAAGCATGTGGTATTGCACTTTGCAGTGATCATATTTTGGAGACTAATAAAAAATACTATTGCAAAGAGCATCTGAAATGATTATTGTGATTAGATGTTAACTTATAGATTTAAATATTTTAGCAAGTAATTCTATATTAGAATCCTATTTAGAAAACCGATATAAGCATTAGCCCCTTGGGCCCATGATAAATTTGGCTAAAACTTTAGAACTATATTCTTCAAAATCATCTTATTAAAATTCATTGTGCCAAAACGATCATATAGAACTTTTTGCAAAACCTGATTTAACTTTTCAGTTCAGTATATAACAAGTCTTTAGGTATCGTAGAATTACACCGATGCTTTTCTTAAATGAATACCTAATTACTTTTTTTAATTATATTTGTAAAGAAATCGGCTAGCCAAAAATCTCAGAATCAGATAAATCGTTAAAATTAGCCAAACGTTTTCAAATATTTGGTAAGTAAATACTCGACGGTTGATCATGGTAAAACAAGATACTCTACTAAATTTTATAATTAATTAAGTTACATGTCATTTTTGCCGCGAACCCTACATTAATGAATTTATGAATAGTCTTTCAAACTAGTTTGACTGCTCATCATGATATACTTTGGGAAGTATCATCTAATAATTTCTTGATTAAATATTTGTATAGACCAATATTTTTA
>JBGTFK010000205.1:0-1956 GCA_041747305.1 Candidatus Nitrosocosmicus sp. | reverse complement strand
AAGCATTTTACAACTGTTCTACGTTTACCTTTAATTTCTACGACATCACCTGTAGATGCGCTCAAAGCATCCATAGATTCATAATCAATTCTGGCAACACCACGGCCTACATCTCGGGTATAAGCTTCAAGCACCTTTAGTGATACGGTGTTTTGGCTCATAATTACATAACTACACATCTCTTTATAACTTTATTATCAATTATTTGGTTAATTTCTCAGATATTCTTTAATTTGGAAAATTTCAAATTAATGTGTCTTATTCCATTATAATAGAAATTATGTCATACTATCAAAATTTCTAAAACTATCAAGAATAAATTTAATAGCGGGCCTTTGAGATTGATATATTAGATTTAATTGGGAAAGAGGACATTAGTAAGAAGAAGAGGGAAAGGAGGAAAACAATTTAGAGCAATTATAACTGGAAAAATAGCTCCCACTAAATATCCTAATTTTGAGATTAATGAAGTTCATCATGGTATTGTAATGGATTTGGTACATGAAAGAGGTAGAGATGCACCAGTTGCTAAAATTAAATTTGATGACAATAATTATTCATATATTCCGGCCCCAGAAGGCACAACAGTCGGAAGCAAAATTGAGATAGGAATCGGAGCAAAACCTTTGTCTAAAAATATTCTAGACCTAGGATCCATACCAGATGGAACACTAGTTTGTAATATTGAAAAAAACAGTGGCGACGGTGGAAAATTGATAAAGGCTGCCGGATCATCAGCAATAGTATTTTCACATTCCGTTGATAGCGTAAAGGTGAAGTTCCCATCAGGAATGATCCTAAATATGAATCCTAAATGTCGTGCAATGATTGGAGTTGTTGCAGGAGGTGGAAAATCAGAAAAACCGTTCCTTAAAGCTGGTAATAAAGCAAAATATATGCAATCCAGAGGAAGATTATACCCAGTCGTAAGAGGAATTGCTCAAGCAGCAGTATATCACCCACACGGTGGAGGAAGACATCAACACATAGGTCATCCATCGTCTGTAGCAAGAAACACCCCGCCTGGTGCCAAAGTAGGTAATATTGCACCCAGGAAGACAGGAAGAGCAAGAATTAAGAGGAGACAATAGATTAAGAAATCAAAAATAATTTATTGTAATGTATGATATCTCAAAAATACTTGGTGAAATGGAATTTGCTCTAAACACCAACAACTTTTTGAGATTAACTGCTTTGGAGGACCTTCATAAAAATGAAAAAGGCGATCCGTTTAAAATTTTGATTGGTACTATTCTCTCATCTAGAACAAGAGATGAAAATACCACGCAGGCGCTTATAAGACTATTTAAGAAATATAAAGGAGTAAAAGAGATTTGTAAAGCGAATTTGGACGATATTAAAGAGGAGATATCATCCGTCGGTTTTTACAATATCAAGGCAGGTAGGATAAAAGAAGTTGCAAATATTATAGAAAGTAAATTTCATGGACAAGTACCAGATGATGCAGAAGAACTGTTGAAACTACCAGGAGTAGGAAGAAAAACTGCAAATTGCGTACTCGTATATGCCTTCCAAAAATCTGCCATACCTGTAGATACTCATGTGCATAGAATTTGCAATAGATTAGGAATAGTAAATACAAAAAGTCCGGAAGAAACAGAAAAAGAATTGTCTGCGTCGGTAGACAAAAAACATTGGATTAGGCTAAATTCTGTATTTGTGAGGTACGGCCAAAATATTTGCCTACCGCTAAAACCAAAATGTAATTACTGTAAGTTAAGACAAATTTGCAAATATTATAAAGGAAATAAAGAAAACATAAAAGCAGGAAAAACAAAAAAGGTCTAAGAAAGTTCTTAGAGCCTATCCCAAAATTATCTTTCTATAGATAATCATACAACAAGAGAACTGTACCAACCCAAGGTAGTTCCCCACCTTCTTTTCATACCTTGTATATAATTTTCTGAACCTGTTATGCCATGAATTTGTTCTCTC
>JBGTFK010000204.1:0-2292 GCA_041747305.1 Candidatus Nitrosocosmicus sp. | reverse complement strand
ATTACTTAAATAAATTAATTTAATAATATGGCTTTAGTATGACTACTATTTTGGCAGCCTTACAAAATTCCCTTTTGGTTTTGGATTCTACAAGAGATGGATGGAAAGTCTATGAGCACTTGAAACAATATAATCTTAATTCTCTTGTTGTTGATCCTCACAATTCTAGTAGGGCATATTGTGGAACATTTGACTCTGGTCTTTGGAAAACCAATGATAATGGTTTAACATGGGAGAAAACATTCCTAGACGATATTGGTTCTCATATAACTTCTGTTTCAGTCAGTCCAATAGAGATGGGAAAATCAGGATTTGGAAGAGTATTTGTTGGAACCGAGCCTAGTACAATTCTTTCATCAATTGATGGAGGAACAATATGGGAAAAAATAGAAAATTTTAATGAGTTACCGTCACATACTACATGGTCATTTCCTCCTAGACCTTCTACTCACCATGTACGTTGGATTGAGCCAGATACAAATAATGAAAATTATATATTTGCTGCAATAGAAGCAGGAGCATTAATCAGAACTTTTGACGGTGGAAAGACATGGATGGACAGGGTAAAGAATGGTCCTTATGATACACATAAACTAGTGACTAGCAAGAATACCACTGGAAAACTCTACTCTGCTGCAGGAGACGGCTATTTTGAAAGTGAAGATTATGGAAATACCTGGAAGAACGTCGATGATGGATTAAAAGATCATACATATCTATTTAGTATTGCATTAAATTCAGGTCATCACAAAAATATGATAGTATCTGCGGCAAATAATGCTTGGAAATCTCATGATATTTCAGATCTAGAATCCTTCATTTATAGACGTTCTGTTGAAGAAGATGATGATCAAAGTTCAAAATGGGAATTAGTTTGCAATGGTTTGCCAGAATCAAAAGGAACGTTTATTTCGATTCTCGATTCCAATCCACATGTTGAAGATGAATTTTATTGTTTAAATAATCGCGGAATTTTTGTTTCAAAAGATTCAGGATTCTCTTGGAAGAGTTTAGAAATACATTGGCCAAAGGAATATAAACTCCAACATCCCTGGGCTTTGGCAATTCGCTAGTAGATAATCAAACGATTCCGATTGATGAATCTTATTTTATAGTCAAATTTGTTACTAATCCCCACGCGCCCAAACTTACTGATACCTTATGTGGTACTGATAATATGATTGGCAGAGGGAGAGCATTCCATGACTTTCGTTAAGAGATATAAACGAGACAAAGATGGTGAACTTGAAAAACAATTTCTAATTTTTGCGGGTTATCAGAAACTGGTCAATGAATCAAGGTGACCAATAAAGCTGTTTGGATTAATTACGCAAGAGATCCGGTATACAAAAGAAAATCTATAACTCTAACGTATCCAATTAGTAACTAGATTTTCAAAAGGAAAGTTACTACCCTACTACCCCATATCTAGACACTTAGACGTTCAAAATCACCGACGATGAACTTAGCACCCGGAGGCAATAGATCCATTGATTGTTTCATCATTTGGCCAGCTTTTTCGTCCTTTTCCATCTTTGCCATTACTTCATTCATGTGTTGGCGATCTTTATAATAAATTGATTCAATCCAAACTTCCTCATCTAGATTGGCAGAAACGATGCTTGCAACATTAGCAAACCCTTCCATTGGTACGTCTGTGTTGCTAAGCTTAAAGGCGTCATAGTGGAGAATACCGTATTGTTTGAACATATTATAAGCCTCTTTGCAGATTCGTAACATTGCATCATGATTCTTTTTGGGTACTCTGTAGACAATATGTGAAACAATACCTGCGTCTGTTAAATTAGATTTGCTCATGATTAATAGTATTAATTTTTGGATTATAAAAACGGATAAGGGAACAAAAGTATACTTAGCTGAATCAACACAAAATGTACAAATTAACGGATTAGATCACCAATAATCTTGGGATCTTATTATAAAGAGTACATTCATTTGCTCTATTCTAATACGCATTTTAATGATGGTCCCTTTCGAATTTAGGATGAATTCTTATTTTTTTATCAAGGCAAGACTGTATTAACCACCTCATATATCAGATAGATTTTATTCCACATTGAATCGTGTCCCCACGCGCCCATTGATTTAAAATGTATTAGAAGAGTACTAGGTAAAGAAGAAATGTCAAGGATAAAAAGGGGATTGAATAATTCTTGGTTGTTTGTAGTTTCTTAAACTACATTGGTATTGTTGAATTCTCAGTATCCGCCAGTTGTTGCGTTACTTGTCGTTGTGTTAACAACAGTACCGTTTGGTAACACTCCTGGTCCA
>JBGTFK010000203.1:0-9446 GCA_041747305.1 Candidatus Nitrosocosmicus sp. | reverse complement strand
ATTGCAGGATTTCAATACTACCAAGTTTAACTCATGTTTTGATACCAAAAAGTATGAATCATTCATAGACAAAGATATTGCCTTGGCAAATTCTCTAGGCTTTACAGAAACTCCATCTTTTATAATAATGAACAGTGAAGGCTCAATTATTAAAAAAATTCAAGGTCCAAAGCCTTTTCCCATATTTAAGACAGTTATTGATAACTTGGAAAAATAAAATACTTCAAAGAACTAAATGTCAGGTTTTTTTGCATTCAAAATAGTATACAGTTCCAATCCGATTTTATATACCGGGATAACTATCTTAGTATTCACTGTCTTTTGGATTTTTTTTAATGTCTTTGATGAACTGCTATATTTTTCTCCTATACTTTATTTTTATCTTCCTGATGATGCGATAGTTGGATTCGTATTTACAAACATCATAGCCCTTCTCTTGGGAATAGTAGTGTCTATGAATATTTATTTGATAAAAAATTTAAAACTGAAAATCGGTAAATCATTGATTTCAGGTTCATTTTTAGGAATAGTAACTAGCGCTTGTGCTAGTTGCTCATCTATTGGGTTTATAATCATTTCAACCTTCGGTGGAGCAGGTATAGTAGCTACAGCGTTTCTTACAAATTATCAAATACCATTACGAGTACTCTCCATCGGTATAATGATATACGCTTTATATGCAATCAACAAAAGAATCACCGGTAGTTGTATTGTTGATAAGTATAACTCTAAAGATAAAGTAGAACCATAAAAAATCTTGTATTTGATATCTGATATATAACAATCAAAATTAATACTGTTAGGAATATCTCAGCTTATTGATAAAGTATAAAGAAGTAATATACTCATTATTTTTCTTCTTTCTGGCTGGTCTCTGTGAAATAGGCGGAGGATATCTGGTATGGTTATGGCTAAGAGAGAAAAAAATTAGTGTATGGTTTGATTGGCGGTATTATTTTATTTGTATATGGAATAATTCCAACGCTTCAGCCATCGAATTTTGGTAGAGTGTATGCGGCGTACGGGGGTATATTTGTAGTAATGGCAATCATATGGGGTTTAATAATAGATAAGAAAAGACCCGATAGATTTGAAATAATTGGCGGAGGTATAGTTCTCATAGGTGCATTAATAATATTCTATACTCCTAGGTGATTACTAATGTTGATTCCAAAAATTTTTTGCACTTTTTCAAAAAAAATAAATCATATTTGTCTACTCTATTTTTACGTTTTAAATCTCTTCAATAGTAAAGAATTACCAAATACTAATGAATCGCTTATTACCCATCCTAAAGCTGCTAATGCAGGCGTCAATATGAGAGAATTGGTAAAAAGACAATATTTTAGTTCATCCTACTTTACCTTAAGGTTACTTCGACATCTTCGCAAAAGCCTCATCTGCTGCTTTTTTCATTTCTTCTGGGGTAAGATCTTTTATATGCGTCATTATAGACCATCGATGTCCAAAAGGATCCTCAATGCTTCCAAGTCTGTCGCCCCAAAATTGATCTGCTACTGGATCCAACACTTTTGCTCCTTCAGATACTGCAAGATTAAACGTTTTATCTACGTCTTCAACATACAAAACCAAAGAAATGGGACTTCCCCCAATTGTCTTCGGCGAAAGAAACTTCATCTCTGGAAACTCGTCTCCCACCATAATCACTGAATCACCTATTTCAAGTTCGGCATGAGCAACTTTCTTACCATCAGGCATCATCATACATGCTCGTTGGTTAGCTCCAAATACCTTTTTATAATACTCGATAGCCTTTAATCCATCGTTTACAATCAAAGCGGGTGTGACAGAACGATATCCATCTGGAATTTTTTTTACTTCAGTCATAGACACTATTGATAGATGGTAGAATTTATTTTATTTAGATATCTAGATTTTGAAAATGATTTTGAAATGCCCCCCAATTGTTGATAAGTAGTGCATGGTTTGTGATTATCGCGCTTTATGCTGGTCATTTCTATGATTTAATTTTCTATAGACTTGTAATTCAAATACGAACCTGAATCTTGTATTCACGACTTCATATTCCATTCTCCTCATTTTTATCAAATTCATAAAGAACCAGATTCCTTGTTTTAGAACATGACTCGTTATGATTGCAAAAACGTTATAGTTAAAATGATTGTAAGAACTGATGGAATGATATAAGGATATAAGGATAAATGTAATATCATTAATGTATGAATAAAATGAAATGTAAGAAAGAAATGCGTGTATTTTTTGGAATCTTATTTGTTTTTGGGATGGTATTGATAGTAGGAAAAGGTACTTTGGATTCAGTGTATGGTCAGACAAATTCAACAATAAACCAAACCAGCATCCCGCCCACTACTAATACTAATACTACTACTCCAGCAATAACAACATCAGCAGAGGAAGAAGCATCTAAATCAATAAAAGGAGCAATAACTGAGACTGGATCATTCCTGCGTAACGTTACGGAAAAAGTTGCTACATCAAAGTCAGCAGGAGCAATCCTAAATGAAACTTCAGAAGTGTTAGGTAACACCTATATTGAAGCTAAAAAGTTCTTTAACCCTAACTAGCTAGTTGACCTCGTACTAACTAGTAGTACTATTCACATCCCTCACCTTTACATTTAAAGTCTGGCAGCAAATTTCAAATTATTACAACAGTTGTTAATGATTCACCAAGTAAGATAACATTTACTGCAGGAGTATGTGATTCACCTATATCTGCACAATTTCTCAAAAATGTTGTAATAAGATATATGCAGGGCGGTACTGCAACTTCACCTCCATTCGAATTAGAACCTGGAGAAGTTTCTGTAGCGGGACCATCTTCTGACACAATCTATCAAGCATTAGCAGCTGGACAAACAACAGCAAGCGCCACTTTTTATTACCAGACTGAAAATGGACAGGCCGCCAACATTACGCAACCTTTTGTATTCACAATAGGTTAGCTTCACTGTCTAAATCCTTTTTTCATAGCTTGGTGGCTTCGCAATGACTTACTGACTCGACTACGGTATTACTCGATAGAAGTAAAACCGACGGTTGCTCCATACCAATGATCCCACACGTACCTGCACCTCTTGCATTCGTCTAACTTTTCCTGCAATCGAGTACCACATTTATTAAAATGCTCTTGTGTCAAATATATCACGTGAATCTATAATCATAAAATTAAAAATTACGACTTATTTTTCAGTATGTTAAGAAAAAACAGGTTTGGTTGATCTACTTATCCTTAACTAATGTTATACGATATGAATTGGAGTACCACTCCCGGCACTTAAAACAGGGAATCATGGAAATAATATAAAATTGATATCTCGTTTCTGCTTCTAATGCTTGCTGACTTACTTGTTGCTTAAATATTAGATTAAACAACATCATCAATAATTTCTTACATACAACAATGGTTCTCTATAACTATCTTTATCACTTGTAAAGTAGCCACGGCCATTTCCATCACATGTTGTTGATGATGTTGATCCATTGCTTAATAGCGCATTGCGTACTTCTGAGGGTGAAGCACCAGGATGAGAGGCTTCATATAATGCAGCTGCTCCGGCAACATGTGGTGAGGCCATGCTTGTTCCACTCATTGTCGCATACGAGTTCCCCTTGTAGGTAGAATATATCTTCGTTCCAGGTGCTGCCATATCTACAGCTGCACCATAATTACTAAAACTTGCGAGTGTGTCATCCCTTCCAAAACCCGTGCTAGGACCCGTTCCTCCACATTTGCCATCACTATCTCCGATGGCTGAAACAGTTATAACATTGGGATTATTGGCAGGGGAAAATGTAGAAGTATCTTTTCCCGAATTTCCTGAAGCCACCACAAATGTGATTCCAGCCTTTACAGCATTGTTTATTGCAGTATTAAACGCAGAAGATTTACATTCGCACCCAAGGCTGAGATTAGCAACCTCTATTTGACTTGCATATTGCCTAATATAGTCAATACCTTTTATTATTGTCGATAAGGGTCCTGAACCGTTTCTATCCAAGACCTTGATTGCCCATAGCTTTGCTCCAGGTGCTACCCCAACTACCCCTATGGAATTGTCTTTAGCTGCTGCAATTCCTGCAATATGGGTCCCATGACCGTTATCATCATTTCCTGACGACGTACCTGAGACAAAGGTTTTCTGGTGGTAGATGTTTAGATCAGAATGGCTAGTATGTATTCCACTATCCAAGATGGCTATGTCTGTATTGATAGCTCCACCACCGTTCCCTGACTTTGTGGAGCTTAGGTCACCATCAACCCTATTGACACCACTTGGTAGTGTTTGAGCAAATGCTTTAACTGTCTTGTCTTTTTCGATATAATCTACAAATGGACTTTGTTCAAGCACCTTGATAACCCTTTCATTTGGAACGCTAATTGCAAATCCATTCAATACATCCTCATAAATATGGAGTATTTCAGTCCCCTCAATATTTACCTTTTTTGCAACCTCTGAAAGAATGTCACGCAAATTCAAGGCGTCATCATTTAGAATCACAATGTATTGGTTCGGGATTACTTGCCCCATCTGGGATGCGGAGGAAGAAGGCGGTGAAGATGCTGAGGATGAGAGTGGTGACAAAGAATCAGAGTAAGGCAATTTATCCAGGATAGAGGTAAGAATGCTGGGAGTTGTTGCTGTTGTTCCTGTATCTTTTTCATTCCCAGAGCCAGTGTTGTATATGCCCTCTATTACATCATCAGAATAGACTGCATAATCACTAATTTTGCTTTCATCATTATTTTTTGAATTTACGGACTCTTCATTCAACGTCTTTTCAGGAGCACCTTTGTTACCAGTTTTAGAATCTATATCATTGTTGTCTTTTGTATTTAGACCTGGAATCATATTGTATAATTCTTTTAAATTGTCATCCTCTTTGTTGTTATTATCACTATTAAAATCAAGAAAAGGAAGATCAGAAATACCACCGCTTTGTGTATGTGATATTGGTGTAGAAATAGATGACAAGAATCCCATCGTCATTATAAAAAAAGTTACGATCAACTTTGAAATAATATTATGTTTTTTATTCACAAACACAAAATAATCATTTGGACTAAAAGAAATGTCAAGATATCTTACTTAAGAATTCTTTCTATTTTAATAGTAGAAAATCATTTTGCCTAAAGCAGTAAATCGTACGAAATTTTTGTATAATTTGACTAACATCATCACTTTATTTGTAGATGTCTAATCCAATAGACGATAACTACAAGCTTATCAAAACCTAGTATATATGAAATTCATGCAAACAAAGACTATTCGATCCAAGTCTGGTTAACTGTTCTTTTTTATTTTGAGAAGCACATCAAAGATAAGGAGCTTTAGAGAAAGCCGCAATCACAATTTTTCCTACCGAAGTCGTATCACGGCAAAATATAAAGCTTGATTATGGAAAAAAAGGAATTTGAAGTCCTTTCTGCTGATCCTTAGGAATGTTCCACCCCGAAGGCTATCTTTACCGTAGAATGATATTCAGTTATTTTTCCCGTATTTGGATCCACCCTAGCTGTCATGTCGGTTAACTCAATTCCAGTTATACCGTGAATTGTTTTTGTCGCTTCAGCTAATGCTACCTGAGCAGCATCATCCCAGCTTTTGCCCGATGAGCCCACTATTTCTATTATTTTTGCTACATGTGTCATGCTACAAATTAAAGAATATATGTTAAATATGTAATCTAGTAGCATGGTTTACGTAGGTAAATTGACTTTTTATGATAATAAAAGTTTGAATATTTTGATAATGAGTAACTAAGAAATTCAAATCAAAAGTTTACCTAGAGCCTATCCCAAAATTATCTTTCTATAGATAATTATACAACAGGATAACTGTACCAATCCAAGATAATTCTCTACCTTCTTTTCATAGCGAGTGAACAGTTTTCTAAATCTATTATGCCATGAATTAGTTCTCTCTACCACCCATCTTTTTGCAGAATATTTTTACGATTTGGTATCGCTTTTGGTTTTTAATCGTCATCTTTCTCTCCTCCTTTCTCTTTCTTCTTTTTGATTGGTATATGCAGTACATATCCTCGTTTGATTAATTCTTGTACTTCGTGTTCAGAAATGTATGCTTTGTCAAGACATAAGTGTTACAGTCTTTTTCTTGTTCCCAGTTTAGATTTATGTACTGATGGTCGTTGTCTTCGACGTCGTCTTTTTCTATTGATGACCGTATTATTAACTACTTCTATTACCAGGTTAATATCATGGGACTAGCGGGAGATATTACAGCAGATAATGGGATACTTCCTTGTCTGTTAAAATATGTATTTTGTGCCCAGTTTGCTCCTATTGTTGGGATTATTTCCAGTCATCGCCCCCACTAAATGTGATTTTATGAATATAGAATCAAGAGTTTGCTAGGTCCAGTTGATACCTATCTCTTTATCATAATTTTTAATAGTTTAATCCATGTCTTTTTGAAAACACCTAGTATGTTCCATTCCTGGAATCGTCTATGGCATGTTGAACCTGAACCGTATTCTTTGGGAATCATTTTCCACTGGCATCCTTTTGTTCTAAGGAATAGAGAATACCATCCAATACTTTTCTGTAATTCACTATTGGTCGACCAACTGTATTGGATGGTTTTTCTTTGGGTAGGACCTTTTTAATTTCATCCCATAATTCATCCGGAATATTTTTAATGGTAGGAAGATGATGGTTTTTAACTATCCTTGCTTTGTCTTCCTTCTGGGTA
Source organism: Candidatus Nitrosocosmicus sp. (assembly GCA_041747305.1). Classification (GTDB taxonomy): domain Archaea; phylum Thermoproteota; class Nitrososphaeria; order Nitrososphaerales; family Nitrososphaeraceae; genus Nitrosocosmicus. Next base: position 2,728 of record JBGTFK010000203.1, on the reverse strand, counting down.
CAGGTCACATTTTAGGAATGGAAATAAGGAGCTATAATCCTATCAAATTTTGGGATAGGCTCCTAATAGTTATCAAAAAAAAATTAAAACAAGATAAGATTTTAAATGATAATTACGGATGAATGATGAAGTTTACTTAGTTAGAAGACTGAAAATTTGACATATTAAATTTATTTTCAAATTAATGTAATCATAAAAATAATAATCATAAAAAAATGGATATTAGTCTTGTGCTAACGCATTATTCCCACTATTTACTTGATTTTGGAAACTAACGTTGTTACAAGAAACAGTTGCATCTTCACCAGAGACACATTGGGAATTCTGTTCACTGTCTTGATCTTGGCCTATACCTTGTGAAGCATCATTACCACCGTTGCCTTTTTTACCGTTTCCGCCATCTTGAGCAGCTGCATTGTTTCCATCATTATCCTGGTTTTGGACACTTAAGTTGTTACATGAATTACCCAGACTACCACCAGAGACACATTGGGAGTTTTGTTTTGACGATTGAGATTGGCCTATACCTTGTGAAGCACTGTTTCCATTGCCGTTATCGTCATTATCGTCATTATCGTCATTATCGTCAATAATTTTAGAACCAAAATCACCATCATAATCATCATCATAGTGTGCTCTTAGGTTCTTGTCACATGCTTCTTCATTATCTTCATAGTAATCTTCGTCATCCTTACATTGATCTATATCCACTCCATAGTGTGCGAATGCATTTTGAAAATTGGATGTTGTAGGACCAAGCGTCATTAATGTAGCAAATACTGCTACAACTAATACTGCGGTTAATTTTGTGTTATTTGACTTTAACATTCTATTCTTGTCTTCTTTAGTAATAATATATGATTTAATAATTTTTGAATATACTTTGCAAATTTAGTTCTATTAAAAAAATTTGTAATAATTTTCTATAAAGTTCTTATAGTACTCATTTAGAATAGTTGCGCATATTTGTCTAAACATTCGGCTAGATTCTTCAAGTAAAGATGAATAAATTTTTAGTTAGCCTAATCCTAATCTGATTTAGTTACCAGATCAATGTAGATGTGGATATATAGTACTTTAGATTTGTTGATGGATTGGAGAATTGAAAATATGAGAAAAGGATCATAGTTTTCATTAATATCTTAGATGTTCCACAATCATTACAACTTCTTCTGTATGGTTATCAATTTCTATGTCATATCTCTTCATCTTTTTTATTAATCCTTTCTGAGTTCAATGATAGTGTATATAGAGCACCCAGCATATTGCAATTTTGAGCATAGTGATTGCAAAGAAGATACTTTATCTACAAATAGATATATGTATGCAAATCAAGTATCCGTAGAGCATAAAAAATTGGTTACGTTCCTAATAGAATTAATAGGATATAAAATAAAGTGGATATGCTTGATAGAAACACAGATTCTTATATTTAGGTAATTGTTTTATTTTCTAACTAGGCTTTTGAAACTTTGAGTGTGCTGTACAAAGTAACTATTTTTCACTCGGTGTAAGAATTGTTATTTTTTTAGTATGATGCCTTTGGCAAAATCTCGCGTTTTATCAAGTCTCTCTATAGATATTCTGCCAGGTCCTGATAGTAACAGACTAATTGAAACGGCCATCAACAACAATTCAACTTCAAGTCCGCCTTCTCCTGTAATACCACCTCCAGTCTTAACAACTAGGATAATACCAATCATTTGTATAATGAAAAGAATTGATGTTATTCTTGTAAGAAGGCCTATAATCAATAAGATGCCTCCATTCACCTCCAAAAGTGCTATTGGTAATGCCAATTCAGCTGGAATTCCAACAGAAGCAAAGAAGCCTTGCACCCCTTGTAAGTTTTCAAACCTAGGTATCCCATGAACTATAAGGGCAATTCCAGTCATTATTCTTATAGGTAAAGGAGCGAAAGCAGAAATTTTTCTGTATGCATAACTAAAAAAGGAAACCATCATTTTTATAGTTGATAACAACTTATTGCGAAAATTAATTGTCAAGGTTCAACTATAAGTATTGTGTAATCAGATCTTTGATATGGATGAGCCAACAACAGGATAAATAGATTAACATTATAGAATTTAATATTACAAACACAGGTTGATTCCACAAAATTTTAAATATGAAGTCACTGAGCTACTAAGTAGATGTATAGATGTATTATAACAACTATTCAGATAACATACATGTAAGTAGACTTGACTCATAAAATGATTATAAATAGAAGAATACATAATAGGGTAATGACAATATGATGTTTAGTTACTTCTATTTGGTAATTTCTTTCTATTTTATATACATTTCTTTATTTTTCAGTATGTATCTTTATCTTTTTTCTTATACCCATTAGGTATGGAGATCGACTAATAATTTTCAGTTTTATCATTTGTTTTTTTTTATTCATTACATTTAATTATGTACTATATTTATATATATTACGCAGTGTAATATTGTACTATATTGTCAACTAATATTATGTCTCTATTCTATAGCATGTATTAGCAATCCCAGCTAAGACAATTTAATAGGGGTTATAGAAAAATAGGCAGCTTGAGAAGAGGAAGAAATGTTGATTTGGTAGGAATCAAGTACCACTAACAGATGTCTAACAGATGTCTAACAGATGTCTAACAGATGTCTAACAGATGTCTAACAGATGTCTAACAGATGTCTAACAGATGTCTAACAGATGTCTAACAGATGTCTAACAGATGTCTAAGAT